>JAZKEE010000030.1:27538-46811 GCA_040387235.1 Pseudomonadota bacterium | reverse complement strand
GGCTTCGTGGTGGATGCCATCAAGCTCGAGAAACTGATCCTGGCGGCTTGATTCCTGCGGCGCCGCGGCCGCCGCACCAACCCTGTCTCCGCCCCCAACCGGGGTGCGAGGGATGCGTGCGCCTGCAGGCGCCCCATTGACGCCGTGTACCTACAACCGAAAGAGAACCATGCAAGCCATTCGCACCGTATCGATACGTGCCCGCATGAACGCGGCCATGGCCCTGTCTGCTGCCACGCTGCTGCTGCTGGGCGCGGGCGGCTACCTGGCGCTGGCGAAGGCGCAGACGCAGTTCGCCTCGTTTTCGCAGCAGCACCTGCCGCTGGTGGTGGGTGCGGGCAAGGCGCGCGACGCCCTCGCGCAACTGGCCCGCTTCGACGATACCGACGTGGTCATCAACTACTCCATGCCCAGCGATGCCGAGCGTATCGCCGGGCAGTGGCAATCGTTGGTGCAGCGCGCCAGCCAGTCGCTGGCGGACATGGGTACCCCGACCGACGCCGTACCTGCGGCTTTGGTGCGCGATGCCCAGGACAGACTGGGCCGCTACCGTGACCAGGTGGCGCCGGTGATGAAGGCCGCGGTGGACGGAAATCTCCAGTCGGTGGCGCAGGGCACCCGTGCGCTCGAAGGCAGCAAACAGCAGGTGGTGGATGCAGAGGCCTTGCTGTCGGGCCTGGCCGTGCAACTCGATCAATCCACCCTGGTGATGGGGGCCGGCATCGCTGCGCGCAATGCAGCCAGCGGCCGAGCCCTTGCCATCGCGGTGCCCGTGGCCCTGCTGGTGCTGCTGCCGCTGATGTGGGTGACCATGCGCTCCTTCCTGCAGCCGCTGGTGCACGCGCGCAGCGTTGCCGCGCTGATCGCGCAGGGTGACCTGTCGGCGGGCATCGACGATGAGGGCCGCGACGAGACCGCTGACCTGATGCGCTCGCTGCGCGACATGCAGGAGAGCCTGCGGCGCCTGGTAGGGGACATCCACGCGTCGGCGGGCTTCGTGGCATCGGCGTCCGGCGAAATGGCGGCCGCCAACCTGGACCTGTCGCGGCGCACCGAAAGCACGGCGTTCGAACTGGATGCGGCCTCCAGCGGCATGGCGCAACTGAGCGTGGGCCTGGCCAGCAGCGCAGGCGCGGCGCGGGAGGCCGGCCAACTGGCGGTGGATGCCGTGGAGGCGACCCGCAAGGGCGACCATGCCGTCGGGGCGATCGCGCTCACCATGCGCGGCATCGAGGATTCGTCGGCCCGCATCCAGGAGATCGTCGATGTGGTCGACGGCATTGCGCGACGCACCCACATCCTGGCGCTCAATGCCAGCGTGGAGGCGGCGCGGGTCGGTGTGCATGGCCGGGGCTTTGCGGTGGTGGCGCACGAGGTGCGCATGCTGGCCCTGCAGGTCAGCGATGCGGCGCGGGAGATCAAGGCCCTCATCGAGCAGTCCCGCCAGCATGTGGTGCAGGGCGGGGTGCGGGTGCAGGAGGCCGGCGCCACCATGGGCCGGGTCATCGCTTCGACGCAGGCGCTCTCCAGCGTGGTGCAGGGAATCGCCGCTTCGGTGTCCTCGCAAAGCCAGGAGATGGGGCGCGTGAACGATGCCGTCACCCAGCTGGACCGGTCTGCGCAGCACAACAGCGCGCTGGTGGAGCAGTCTGCCGCATCTGCCGCAGGCCTGCGCGACCAGGCGGTGCGGCTCGAAACCCTGGTGGGGCGGTTCCATGTGGCCTGACGCGCTGGCGCCATGGGGCCATTTCAGCGCCGTGGCCTTTCGTGGTTCACGATGAAGTCCTGCGGCAGGTCGGGCCCCCATACGTAGAGCGAATCCTCTGGCGGGTGGTCCGCGGCGGGCCATTGGACCTGCGCCGCGATGTAATCGATGTCGTAGGAGTACTCGGCAAAGCTGCCCCAGGGATCGCGCACGTAGCGAAAGTAGTTGGAGCCCAGCACATGGCGCCCCAGGCCCCAGCCGTCTGGGTAGCCGGCGGCGGCCATCTGCTGCGATCCCATGCCCACGGCGTCCAGCGAGGACACGCACCAGCTGCTGTGGTGCAGGCCGCCGGCATGCGACTTGGCGAAGGCGATCAAATGGTGGTCGCTGCCGTGCGGCGTGTGCAGGAAGGCGATGATGCCGGCCGACTGGTCCGATACCTGCAGGCCGAGCACGCCGGTGTAGAAATCGAGCGCCTGCGCCACGTCCGCCGTGAACAGCAGGATGTGCGAGAGGTACAGCGGGCGCGTGGCCTGCGCCGTGCTGCGGCTGGGCGCACGGCCTGCGTTGGCAGGCGCAGGGGGCGACTCGCGCGGTCCGGGCGCATCGGGCGAGACCTTGGCCGCCACGCGCAGCTGGATAGGCAGTGCATCGGGCCCCTGCAGCCACAGGCCGGCCGGGTCGGCAGCTTCGGGGGCTGTCGTGGCGGGGATGCCGCGCTCACTGAGCAGCGCGGCAAAGCGCGCCAGGTCGTGTTCATGGATACCCAGGCTGATCCATTCGAGCCGCTTGGGCGCCTGGACATCGCCTTGCAGCACACGCGCCCAGCGGTGCGGGTGGCCGTGGGTGTAGAGCGCCAGCGCACCGCCTTCGTTGCGCACATCCAGGCCGAAGCTGGTGTAGAAGTGGCGCGCCTCTTCCAGGTCGGGCACGCTCACCACGAATTCATCGACCGAATGGATGGCGAGGCGGTTTGGGGACGGTGGATTCGTCACGGTCTGTCTCCTGTCGTGCTGCGCATGCTCATTCGGCGGTCACGCCGATGTCCTTGGCCAGGCCCTGGTACAGCTGGGTTTCCACAGCATAGAACTTGTCGAGTTCGCGCAGCGTATTGCCCGTGGCCAGTTCCATGCCGCTCGTTGTCACATAGGCCTGAAAGTCGCTGTCCTTCATGGATGCGGTCAGCGCCTTGTTCAGACGCTCCACCACGTCGGCCGGTGTCTTGGTGGGCACCAGCAGCGCGATCCAGGTGCCGTAGACGAAGTCCGCGAGCGCCTTGTCAGATGCCGCAATGGTAGGCAGGCGCGGCAACTGCGGGTGGGCCGTGGCGGCCGAACTGGCGATGGCCTTGACCTTGCCCGACTGGATCATCGACAGCGTGGCCCCACCCAGCGGCAGGAAGCTCAGGTCGATCTGGTCGCCCATGAGGTCCTGCGTCACGGGCGGCACCCCGCGGTAGGAGACCTGGTTGAGCTTGACGCCGCTCTTGCGCGCCCATTGCTCGCCGAGCAGGTGGATCATGGAGCCGGGGCCGATGTTGCCGAAGCTCAGCGGGGTGGCCGACTTCTTCGCCAGGGCCGCCAGTTCCGCGGGGCTGCCTGCCGCCAGGCCCGGCCGGGCCACCAGGATGTAGGGCAGGCGCGCCACCAGCGCAATCGCGCGAAAGTCCTGGGGCTTGTAGCGCGCGCCCTTGATGGTGAAGGGCGTGAGGATGGGCTCGGTCTGCGAGGCGATCAGCACCGGCACGGTGTTGGCCTGGCCGCTGAGCACCTTCTGCACACCGATGGAGCCGCCCGCGCCGGGCGTGTTCTCCACGATCACGGTCTGGTCCAGCTCTTTTTGCAACAGCGGCTGCAGCTTGCGGGCCACGCCGTCGGTGGGGTTGCCGGCAGGCTGGGGCACGATGATGCTGATGGTGCGGCCCGCCAGCTGGGCATGGGCGGGCGCGGCGGCCAGCAGCGTTGCGGCGGCGATGGCCAAGGGGGCAAGCAAGCGGTTCATGGCGTTTGTCTCCAGTCTTTTTATGGTTCTTGGGCTTGCCTATGCGGCCACGGCGCCGGCCAGCACCTCGTCGGCGATGGGGTTGCGCAGCGTGCCGATGCGCTCGATGGACACTTCGCACACATCGCCATCGCGCATCAGCAGGCGGGGCGTGCGCGCCCAGCCGATGCCAGCCGGGGTGCCGGCCACGATCACGTCGCCCGGACTCAGCGTGATGGCCTCGCTGATCACGTGGACCAGGGTGGCCACGTCGAACACCATGTCGTCGGTGTTGGCCGACTGCACGGTCTGGCCGTTCAGGCGCGTCTCCAGCGTCAGGCCACGGGCACCGGGCGGCAGAGCGTCGGCGGTGACCACGGCGGGGCCGAAGCCGCCCGTGGCGTCGAAGGTCTTGCCCACCGTCCACTGCGGGGTCTTGAACTGGTACTCGCGCACCGAGCCGTCGTTGAACACCGAGTAGCCGAACACGTGGTCCAAAGCCTTGTCGAGGGGAATGTGGCGACCGCCGGTGCCGATCACCACGGCCAGCTCGCCCTCGTAGTCCAGGCTGTCACTGCAGGCGGGGCGCACGATGGGGGCTTCGTGGGCACACAGGCTGGTGGTCAGCCGCAGGAACAGCGTGGGGTAGTCCGGCTGTGCGTAGGCGCTTTCCTTGGTGTGGTCGTGGTAGTTCAGGCCCACGCAGATGATCTTGTCGGGTGCCACCACGGGCGGCAGGAATTGCACCTCGGCCACGGGCACGGCCGTGCCCGCGTTGGCGACCAGCTCGTCGCGGCTGGCGCCGGCGGCCAGCTGGCGCACGAAATCGCCGACGTCGCGCGCCACGTCGACGGGCAGGGGGCGCACGTGGTCGCCGTCGAGCAGGCCGAGACGGCGGGAACCTTGGTGGGTGAACGTGCAGAGCTTCATGGGGATGGTCCGGTTGCGTGAATGGGTGAAATATATATATTTCATTGAAAAGTATATGTTAGTGCAAACCCTATAATTTTCAAAATGCATTCGCCCATGCCCGTGACAGCCCCATGACCACAGCCACCGAAACACTTTCCACCGCGCCCACGACCCGCACCTCCTCGCTGGTGGCGCAACTGCGCATGGACATCATTGGCGGCGTGTTCGCCCCGGGCTCCAAGCTGCTCATCAAGGACCTGTGCACGCGCTACGGTGCCAGCCCCATCCCCATGCGCGAAGCGCTGTCGCGCCTGACCAGCAGCGGCTTCGTGCAGGCCGAGGACCAGCGTGGCTTCAAGGTCGCGAGCGCCTCGGCACAGGACCTGATGGACATTTCGGGGGCACGGATGCTGGTGGAAACCGAGGCGCTGCGCCTGTCGGTATTGCACGGCGATGTGGCCTGGGAATCGCGCGTGGTGGCGGCCCACCACCAGTTGAGCCGCCTGGCCATGCGCGAGGCCACGGCGCCAGCAGCCCTGTCCGCCCAGTGGGACGAGGCGCACATGGCGTTCCACGACGCCTTGCTGTCGGCCTGCGGCTCGCGCGTGCTGCTGGAACTGGCCGCCAACCTGCGCGAGCGCTTCACGCGCTACCGCTACATCTCGGCCGTGGCCGGGGTGCGGTCAGGGGAGCAGGCTGCCGAGCCCGTGCCGCGCGACATCCCCGCCGAGCACACGGCCATCGTCGAGGCGGCACTGGCGCGCGACGTGGCGCGCGCTACCGCCCTGCTGCAGCAGCACTTTCATGAGACGGCGGAGTTGGCGCTCAAGGCCAGCGGCATGCACAAGCAACCAGGGCAGCGCAAGGCCGCGGCCGGATAGTCTTCGGGCGCAGTGTGCAATGAAGGCTCGTGCCAGGGCCGGGCAGGCTCAGCCCTTTGCATCCGTGCGCGCCACCAGCGATTCGCCGATCGCATAGAACTGCCCGCCGGCCACATAGTGCAGGCTGCGCCATTTGGGCCCGGCCGTCTCGAAGTGCCAGTGGCCGCCCGAAAACACGCGCGTATCGGCCCAGGCGCCCACTACCTCGCCGATGAAGAGGTCGTAGGCCTGCTGGTTGTGCGGCTCGGGAATGAGCCGGCAGGCCAGCCAAGCCGAGCAGCCGGTCACGAAGGGCAGGTCGTGCCCCTCGATGTCGAACAACTCCACGCCGTGGTGGCGCAGCTTGTCCTTGTCCTGGTGCAGGCTGGTGTTGCCAACGTCGTGCGTGAGTTGCATCTGCGCGGCCGTGGGCACCTGGATCACGAAATGGCCGCTGTGCTCGACCAGCGCGCGCGTGCGCGTGGCCTTGTCGATCACTACCGTGAGCTTGGGTGGCGCGAAGTCGAGCGCGCAGGCCCAGGCGGCGGACATCACGTTGTCCACCCCGCCATGGCGGGCCGACACCAGCACCGTGGGGCCGTGGTTCAGAAGGCGGTAGGCCTTGGCCAGATCGACCGGGGCCAGATGGCTGTTCATGGGATTCATTGGACGGGGTTGGTGTGCGCTTGCGCAAGAGATGTTGCGACGATGATAGATGCGCTTGAGGGCCTGTTGACACCAGTGTCGGGGTCGCGAAGGGCCTTCCCTTCGGGTTGCCCGGCCTGGGAGGCGCCTGCGGCGTTGCCCGCGCTTGCTTGCAAGGCATCAGCCTTGCTGCGCACGGGCGCCTGGCATCCAGCCCCCAGGCCAGGCAACGCGATCCCCGAAATCAGTGTCAACAGGCCCCAATCCCTTGACTTAGAGTGCACTCCAACTTTTAGCATTGGTCCCATGGCATCCCATCTCACCATTTCCGAAGTCGCTGAGCGCACCGGACTGACCGCACACACCCTGCGCTACTACGAGCGCGCGGGGCTGATCGCGCCGGTCCTCCGTGCGCCCGGCGGCCAGCGCCGCTATGCGGCGTCGGACATGGAGTGGATCGGATTCCTGCTGCGCCTGCGCGAGACCCGCATGCCCATAGGGCAGATGCAGGCCTTCGCCAGGCTTCGCGGCGAAGGGAATGCAACCGTGCCAGATCGGCGACAGATGCTGCAAGTGCACCTGACCGACGTGCTGGCGACTATCGAAGCCCTGCAACGGTCAGCCAAGGCGCTGCAGGACAAGATCGACCACTACCAAGTGATCGAAGCGCATTCCCTTGCAGCCGCACCCCTGCCACCTGAAAGGAAACCCCGTGCTTCAAGCCTCCCCCCAACATCCCGCCCCCGACCGCTACCAGCAGGGCCTGGCCAAACTCCGCGAAATCGACGGTGAGGCCGGCGAGCGCGTGATCGACAGCCTGGCCGGCATCGCGCCGGACTTTGCGCGCTACCTGATCGAGTTCCCGTTCGGCGATATCTACTCGCGCCCCGGCCTGGATCTGCGAAGCCGCGAGATCGCCGTGGTGGCGGCACTCACCGCCATGGGCAATGCCGCGCCGCAGCTCAAGGTGCACCTGCAGGCGGCCCTGAACGTGGGCGTCACGCGCGAGGAGATCGTCGAGGTCATCATGCAGATGGCCGTGTACGCGGGCTTCCCGGCGGCGCTCAACGGCCTGGCTGCGGCGCGCGAGGTGTTTGCGGCGCGGGAGGTCGAGGGCGTGGCGGCTCAATGAGGTGAAGGCTTCGGCAGCGGCCCGAAGAAGCTCAGCACCGTGATGATGCGCTGCTGGTCATCCACTTCGACCACGTCGTAACCCGTGAGGTCCTGAGTGCCGTACTGCAGCCGCCAGGCATAGCGGTGCAGGTGGTGGTGCGAGTCCACGCCCGACGCCCAGGAGATGGTCGCGTCGGGCGCACCGGCCCGGAAGGCGACCAGGCAGGCGGCGAATTCGTCCACGCCCGTCGCGCTGCGGTGCGGGTCGAGGTAGCGGGTGTTCTGCCCGAAGGCGTCGCTCACATGCTGGCGCATGGCCACAGGGTCGGTGGCGTTCCAGGCGGCGAAGTAGCTGACCAGGCAGGGGGGATGGGCTTGGGGATTCATGGAATTTGCGGGAGTAGGGTAGGAGGACGGCGTGCCCATGGTGGGCACGCGATCGATGCTAAGCTTCAAGTCAACTTGAAAGTCAAGCGCCATGAAGATCGGTGATCTCTCTGCCCGCACCGGCATCGCAACGTCGGCCATCCGCTTCTACGAAAGCCGTGGGCTGCTGCCCCTGGCGGAGCGCGGCAGCAACGGCTACCGCATCTACGGCGAGGCGGATGTGAAGCGCCTGCAGATCATCACCCTGGCCCAGTCGTTCGGGTTGTCGATCGACGCGCTGAGCGCCGTGTTCGCGGACAACGGCCATTTCTCCAAGACCGAAATGCTGGCGGGGCTGGACACGCGCCTTGGCGAGATCAATCGCCTGATCCGCGCCTTGACCGTGCAGCGGGGCGAGTTGCGCAAGGTGCGCGAGACCCTGGCCGACAACTGGGACGCCGGCCTCTGCGTAGACCCCCAGAGCCTGGGCAGCAGCGGCGCTGTGCGCGCCGGCAGGGCGAAAAAGGCTGCGCGCCCAAGGCCGCCCGATCCGCCGCAGTGATTCCGGACTCCTGCCTGGAGTGGCGGCCCATGCCCTATCGCCGGTAGGCCCCCGGCGGACTGCCCGTCCAGTTCTTGAAGGCCCGCTGGAACGCCGAGCCATCGTTGAACCCCAGCTCGGCCGCCAGTTCTGCCAGTGAGACACCGCTGGTGTTGAGCCGCCAGATGGCGGTGTCGCGCCGCAGTTCATCCTTGAGCGCCTGGTAGGCAATGCCTTCGTTCGCCAGGCGCCGCTGCAGCGTGGTGGGCGCCATGTGCAGGGCACGGGCCATGCCGCCCAGGTCGGGCCATGTCGGCTGGGTGCGCAGCAACTGGGCGCGCACCCGCGTGCCCACCGAGTCTTCGGCGCTTCTGGGCACGATGATCTGCACGTGCGCATCCGTCAGGAAGCTGCGCAGGGCGGCGGCATCGCGGCGCACCGGCGCCTGCATCAGTGCGCCGTCGAACCAGAGGGTGGACTCCGGGCTGGCAAAGTGCAGCGGTGCCGGAAAGATCTTTGCGTAGCTGTCCGCATGCGCGGGCTGCTCGAAAGCGAAGCCGATGCGCGTGATGGGCAGGTGGCCTCCGACCAGCCACGCGAAAAGCCGCCACAGAACGCGCAGCAGCAATTCATGCAGGAACGTGGGGTGCGCGGCCGCCGGATCGGTGAAGCGCAGCGCCAGGCCCACCTGCGCACCCTCGTGCACCACGGCCACCACCACGTCGTCCTGCAGCAGCCGGATGGTGCGCGCGGCGCGGCGCACCGCCACGTCCAGCGTGGCGGCGCTGATGGCCGACCCCGCCACCAGGGCCAGGCACCCCTTCTTCATGGGGCGTGTGAGCAGCCCCAGGCATTCGTCGTCCAGGTGTTCTATGAGCTGCTTGAACAGGGTTGCGTACTGCGCCGCCGTCACGCGCGCGCCTGGTTGCGTGAGCAACTGGGGCGGTATCCCCGCCTCCAGCAACAGCGGCTCAGCGCGGCGGCCACGGGCGTGCATGCCGGACAGCATGCCCTGGACGAAGGTGATGGAAATCGTGACGGGAGGGCGAAGCATGGGTGGCAAGGAAGGCAGTCGGGCGAGGGGGATCGAAACCCTGCGCGGATCTTAGCGATGCGCCGCGCTGCCGGCCCCCGGGACAACACGCATGGAGGTGCCGATGCGACGGCATGCAGGCCTGCGCCTGGCACGCAGGCAGATCGAGGTCTTGTGCCATTGGATTGGCGTGATCGTGCCATCGCCACCACCGCAGTGCGCTTCTAGCATCCGGTCACGGTGAAACGGTGGCGCCAAAGACCCGCCAGCACCGTGCGCGACATCCAACGACAAGACCATCCTGGAGACAAGACATGAACCACTCGAAGATCCGCCCGCGGCTTGTATCCGCGGCACTCATCGGCCCCTTGCTGCTGCTGCTGTCCGCATGCGGCGGGGACGACGGGCCCGCGCCGTCGTCCATGGCCCCGGCCCAGGCCTGCAACGCCCTGCAGGGCAAGGCCGTGGCCAGGTCGGACATCGGGCTGGCCACCACGGGGGCGGTGGTCACGGGCGCCACGCTCGTTGCCGCAGCAGCGCCGCTGGGGGAGTATTGCAAGGTCTCGGGGGAGATCCGCCCGGTCGACGGGGCTGCCCAGTCGATCCGCTTTGCCATCGCGATGCCGTCGCAGTGGAACGGCAAGGCCGTGCACCTGGGCGGTGGCGGCCTCAATGGGGTGGTGCCCGATACCACCAGCCCCTTCGTCGAGGCCACGCCACCGCTGGCGCGCGGCTACGCCGTGTTTGCCGGCGACAGCGGCCACCAGATGCCGAACGGCGACGAGTTCGATGCGCAGTTTGCGCTCAACGACGAGATGCTGCGCAACTACGGTGGCGATGCCGTGAAGAAGACGCGCGACGTGGCGGCGCAACTGGTTCAGGTGCGTTATGGCTCGGCACCCACAAGAACCTACTTCGTCGGGGGATCCAAGGGCGGGCACGAGGGCATGACCGCCATGCAGAAGTGGCCACAGGACTATGACGGCATGCTCACCCTGTTCCCGGCCTACAGCATCATGCCGACGCTGCTGGCCTGGCAGACGGCCAACCGGGCGCTGCACCTCGGTGGGGGGGCGGGCTTTCTGAACCCGGCCAAGCTGCAGACCCTGCAGCGGGCGGAGTTGGCCGCATGCGATGCGCTGGATGGCGTGGCGGATGGCATCGTCAGCAACCTGGGGGCCTGCCAGTTTGCACCCGCCAGCCTGCGTTGCGCAGGGGGCGCCGATGGGGGCGATGCGTGCCTGTCGGACGCGCAGGTGGCCACCGCGCAGACGCTCAGGGGCCGCACCACCTACCCCTATGCGCTCAAGAACGGCATCACCAGCCAGGCCGGCTTCAACATCTCCACGGCCTACCTCTCCACTGGGGGCTTGGGCATGTCGCCGGGCATTGCCAACCCGCCCGCCAGCGCCAGCCTGGGCGCCACGTCGGGCTTCGGGGATGTGCTGGTGCGGCACCTCATCCTGCGCGACCCGCGCGCAAGCAGCCTGGCCTTCGATCCCATGCAGCCAGGGCCGTACGCGGCCCGCGTGCAGGAAATGTCCAGCCTGCTCGATGCCACCAGCACCGACATCCTGCCGTTCATGAAGAAGGCCAAGTGGATCCTCGTCCACGGGCAGTCGGACAGCATGATTCCGCTGGGCGGCTCGGTCGACTACCACGAGGCCCTGGTCGCCCGGTTCGGGCAGGCCCAGGTGGACGGTTTCATGCGCTTTTACACCATCCCGGGCTACGGCCATGCCACGGGGCCCTTCAATGCCATCGGCATGAACAACCTGGATGCGCTGGACCGATGGGCCGAATCCGGCACGCCGCCAGGGCCCCAGACCGTGGCCGATGCCAATCCCCCGGGGCGCACGCGCCCACTGTGCCAGTTTCCCACCTGGCCGAAGTACCGCGGCACGGGCGATGTGAATGCCGCCGCCAGCTTCGACTGCGTGCGGCCATGAGCCTCACCTGCGGCGAATGAGGCGTTTTGCCATCAGATCGGTGCGATGTGCCCTCGCGGACCAGGGCCTCGATTCGTACCATGAACCATCCACAGACAAGCCGGCACACAAGCCGGCAGCACGGAGACAAATCCCATGTACCTGACACAATCGCTGCACCGCGCCATGCAGCAGCACCCCCACCGCATCGCCGTGCGCTGCGGCAACCGCCAGCACACCTTCCTCGCGCTGGGCGATCGCGTAGCGCGCCTGGCGCGCGCCCTGCAGAAGCTGGGCATGCAGCCGGGCGACCGGGTCGCCATGCTGTCGCTCAACTCCGACCGTTACCTCGAATACCAAATGGCCGTGCCCTGGGGCGGCGGGGTGCTGAACCCGTGCAACACGCGCTGGTCCGCCGCCGAGATCGTCTACTCGCTCAACGATTCGGAGTCGACCATCCTGCTCGTCGACGAAACCTTCCGCGCCATGGCCGAGGGCTTTCGCGGCCAGGCCACCACGGTGCGCGAGGTGGTCTATTGCGGTGACGGGGAGGTGCCTGCGGGCATGCAGGGGTACGAGGCCATTCTGAGCGCTGCAGAACCTGCCCCCGACGCGCTGCGCCGTGGCGACGACCTGGCGGGCATCTTCTACACCGGCGGCACCACGGGCTTTCCCAAGGGCGTGATGCTCAGCCACGCCAACCTGTGCAGCGTGGGGCAGGCGGCGCGCTCGGAGGGCCTGGCCTCGCCGGGCGGCACCTACCTGCACGTGGCGCCCATGTTCCACCTGGCCGACATCGGCATGGGCATGCCCCACTGGATCGAGGGCAACACCCACACGGTGCTGCCCTCGTTCCAGCCCGAGCAGGTGCTGGCCACGCTGGAGCGCGACCGCGTCACGCACGTGCTGCTGGTGCCCACCATGATCCAGATGCTGGTGGACCACCCGGCGATGCAGCTGCCTCGCGACCTGGGTGCGCTGCAGACCATCGTCTACGGCGCATCCCCGATTTCCGAGGCGGTGCTGGAGCGCGCCATGGCCGGGCTGCCGGGCGTGGAGTTCGTCCAGGCCTATGGCATGACGGAGTTGTCGCCCATCGCCACCATCAACCCCGCGTGGTGCCACCAGGCCGAGGGGCGGGCGCGCGGCAAGCTGCGCTCCGCCGGCCGGGCCACCCATTGCGTGGAGGTGCGCATTGTCGATGCCGATGACCAGGAAGTGCCGCGCGGCACCGTCGGCGAGGTCGTGGTGCGTGGCCCCAACGTCATGCAGGGCTACTGGCGCCAGCCGGAGCTGACGGCCCAGGCCATCCGCGATGGCTGGATGCACACGGGCGACGGCGCCACCATGGACGAAGAGGGATTCATCTTTATCGCCGACCGGCTCAAGGACATGGTCATCACCGGCGGCGAGAACGTGTATTCCATTGAGGTCGAGAACGCGCTGGCCCAGCACCCCGCCGTGCTGACCTGCGCCGTGATCGGGGTACCCAGCGAGGAGTGGGGCGAATCCGTGCACGCCGTCGTGGTGCTCAGGCCGGGGCAGGGCGTGGCGGTGGCGGACCTGGTGGCGCACTGCAAGGCGCTGATCGCGGGCTACAAGTGCCCGCGCAGCATCGATTTTGTCGACGCGCTGCCCCTGTCCGGCGCCGGCAAGGTGCTCAAGACCCAGTTGCGCGAGCCGTTCTGGAAGAACCGCCATCGCGCCGTCGCCTGACGGCCTCTCCCCCCACAACACAACCAGCAGGAAAGAAGCAACCATGAGCCGAGATGTCTTCGTTACCGGGGTCGGCATGATCCCGTTCACCAAGCCGGGAGCGAACCAGCCCTACCCGGTGATGGCCTCCGAGGCCACGCGCCGGGCGCTGGCCGATGCCGGTATCGGCTACGAGCAGGTCCAGCAAGCCTACGTGGGCTATGTCTATGGCGATTCGACCGCCGGGCAGCGCGCCCTGTACGAGGTGGGGATGACGGGCATCCCCATCGTCAACGTCAACAACAACTGCTCCACCGGCTCGACCGCGCTGTTCCTGGCGCGCCAGGCTGTGGCCAGCGGCGCGGCGGAATGCGTGCTGGCGCTGGGCTTCGAGCACATGGGCCCGGGCGCTTTAGGCGCCATGTTCAATGACCGCCCCAGCCCCTTCGAGAACTTCGACAAGGCCACGGACGAGCTGGTCGACCAGCCCGGCATTCCGCTGGCATTGCGCTACTTCGGCGGCGCGGGTCTTGCCCACATGCAGCAATACGGCACCGCGCTGTCCACCTTTGCCGAGATCCGCGCCAAGGCCAGTCGCCATGCGGCCAACAACCCGCTGGCGCTGTTTCGCAACGTGGTCACCGCCGAGGAGGTGCTGAACACGCCGGTGATGTGGCCCGGCGTCATGACCCGGCTCATGGCCTGCCCGCCCACCTGCGGCGCGGCGGCTGCCATCGTCTGCTCCGACGCTTTTGCCCAGCGCCATGGTCTTGATCGCACGGTGCGCATCCGCGCGCAGGCCATGACCACCGACCGCCCCGTGACCTTCGAGGCGCGCGACATGCGCGAGGTGGTGGGCTTCAGCATGGCGCGCGAGGCCGCGCACCAGGTGTACGAAGCCGCCGGCATCGGCCCTGCGGACGTGCAGGTGGTGGAGCTGCACGACTGCTTTGCCCACAACGAACTGCTGAGCTACGAGTCGCTGGGCCTGTGCCCCGAAGGGGGGGCCGAGAAGTTCGTGCTGGACGGCGACAACACCTACGGCGGCAAGGTGGTCACCAACCCGTCCGGCGGCCTGCTGAGCAAGGGGCACCCGCTGGGCGCGACCGGGCTGGCGCAGTGCACCGAGCTGGTCCAGCAGCTGCGCGGCACGGCCGAGAAGCGCCAGGTCGACGGTGCGCGGCTGGCGCTGCAGCACAACCTGGGCCTGGGTGGAGCCTGTGTCGTCACCCTGTATGAACGCGTCTGAACAAGGAGCCACGATGATCGACAAGAAGTGGATCGGCCATGAGCTGCAGGCCTCGGTCCTTCCCATCGACCGCACCCGGCTGCGCTTCTTCGCCAAGGCGATCGGCGAGACGGACCCTGTCTACACCGATGCCCAGGCGGCGCGCGACGCGGGGTATGCGGACATCCCTGCACCACCGACCTTTCTGTTCGCAGCCGAACTCGATGCGGGCGTGACCGACCGGCTGCTGGCGGACCTGGGGATTCCGTTTGCCAAGCTGCTCCATGGTGAGCAGGGCTTCACGTACCACCGCCCGGCCTGCGCGGGCGATACCGTGACGGTGCGCTCGAAGATCACCGACGTCTACGACAAGAAGAACGGCGCGCTGGAGTTCGTCGTCAAGACCTCGTGCGCCACCAACCAGCGCGATGAACTCGTCGCCGAGATGCGCACCGTGCTGGTGTGCCGCCATTGAACTCGCCATGACCACCTCCATCACTTTCGACTCCATCCAAGTGGGCAGCGAGCTGCCCGCATTGGAGATCCCGGCCGTGGACCGGACCACGCTGTGCCTGTTCGCCGGCGCATCGGGCGACCATAACGCCACCCACATCGACACTGACGTGGCGCGCCGCGCCGGCATGCCGGACGTCTTCGCCCAGGGCATGCTGGGCATGGCCTGGCTTGGCCGCCTGCTCACGCGCTGGGTGCCCCAGAGCCAGCTGAGGCGCCTGGACGTGCGCTTTCAGGGCATCACGCACCTGGGCAACGCCATGCGCTGCACGGCGCGCGTGGTGGAAAAGCTCGAACGCGACGGTGAGCACTGCGTGCGCCTGGAAATCCAGAGCAGCAACCAGTTCGGACAAACCAAGATCGTCGGCGAAGCGCTCATCGCGCTGCCGTGAAACACCACAGCACAGGACAACCCAGAATGACACCCAAACTCGAAGGCAAGGTCGCCCTCATCACCGGCTCGGGCCGCGGCATCGGCCGTGCCATCGCGCTCAAGCTCGCGTCGGAAGGCGCACGCATCGTCGTCAACGACCTCGACCCCGAACCCGCGCAGGAGACGGTCGATGCCATCCGCCAGGCGGGCGGCACGGCCACGGCCTGCGTGGGCAACGTGACGGCTCCCGATTTTGCCGAGCGCTTCGTCGGCACGGCCGTGCAGGAGTACCAGGGCCTGGACATCCTCATCAACAACGCCGGCTACACCTGGGACAGCGTGGTGCAGAAGATGACGGACGAACAGTGGTACGCCATGATCGACTGCCACCTCACGGCGCCGTTTCGCATCCTGCGTGCTGCGCAGCCCGTGATCCGCGCGCTGGGCAAGGCCGAGGCGGATGCCGGCCAGCGCGTGGTGCGCAAGGTGGTCAACATCTCGTCGGTGGCCGGGCTGTTCGGCAATGCCGGCCAGGCCAACTACGCCACCGCCAAGGCCGGCATCCTGGGCATGACCCAGACCCTGGCCAAGGAGTGGGGGCGCATGAACGTCACCGTCAATTGCGTGGCCTACGGCTTCATCAAGACGCGCCTGACCAGCAGCGCGGCCGACCAGGCCACGGCCCACATCGACGGGCGCGACATCAAGGTCGGCATCAACCCCGAGCTGATGGCGATGATGGAGCGCAGCATCCCCCTGGGCCGGGGCGGCACGCCCGAGGAAGCGGCGGGCGCCGTGTACCTGCTGTGCATCCCCGAGTCGGACTACGTCAGCGGCCAGACGCTCATGTGCAGCGGCGGCCTCACGGGGATCTGAGCCATGCTGCCGCAGCTGTACCGCCATCGCTGGATGGACGACGAGATCGAGGCCTTTCGCGACCAGGTGCGCCGCTACATCGCCGGCGAGATGGCACCGCACCTGGACGGCTGGCGCCGCCAGGGCTACATCCCGCGCGAGGTCTGGCAGCCCTTCGGCAGCATGGGATTCCTGCTGCCCGAGCTGGCCGAGGCCTACCAGGGCGCCGGTGCATCGCTGGCCTACCAGCTGGTGGTGCAGGACGAGCTGGCCCGGGCCGAGATGCCAGCGAACACGGCGGTGCATTCCATTGCAGCCCACTACCTCATGGACTACGGCACCGAGGCGCAAAAGCAGCGCTGGCTGCCCCGCCTGGCCAGCGGCGAGCTGCTGGCCGGCATTGCGCTGACCGAGCCCGGTTGCGGCTCGGACCTGAAGGCCCTGCGCACCCGCGCCCGGCGCGAAGGGGATGGGTATGTGATCGACGGCGCCAAGACCTTCATCACCAACGGCTTCACGGCCAACCTGCTGGTGGTGGCCGTGCGCACCGGCGAGGCGGGCAGCCGCGGCGTGTCGCTGGTGGTGCTGGAGACGCAGGACCTGGCGGGCTTTCGCGTGGGCAGGCGCCTGGAGAAGCTGGGCCAGCATGCCTCCGATACGGCCGAGCTGTTCTTCGATGGCGTGCGCATCCCTGCCGACCAGTTGCTCGGCCCCAAAGAGGGCGAGGGCTTCATTCAGCTGATGAGCCAGCTGCCCTATGAGCGCATGCTGCTGTGCGTGCCGGCCGCCGCCGTGATCGAGCGCGCGGTGGAGCTCACCGTCGAGTACACCAAGCAGCGCAAGGCCTTCGGTCAGAGCGTGTTTGACTTCCAGAACACGCGCTTCAAGCTGGCCGAATGCGCCACGCTGGCCCACGTGGCGCGCACGTTCGTCAACGACTGCACCCAGCGCATGCTGGACGGCACCCTGGACAACGAGGCGGCCTACATGGCCAAGCTATGGTGCACCGAGCAGCAGGGCAGGGTGACCGACGAGTGCCTGCAGCTCTTTGGCGGCTATGGCTACATGGTCGAGTACCCGATCGCCCGCATGTACGCCGATGCGCGCATCCAGCGCATCTATGGTGGCACCAGCGAGATCATGAAGGACCTGATCGCACGCAAGCTAGGCATGTCATGACAGGTTGTCGGGGGCGGCTGCGCGGGCGGTGGCGCAGTTGTTCCCTGACAGCACAATGCGGCGTTATCCTACATTTCTTCGCCTGGCAATAAATTAATTGCCAGAATTGGCGTACATTGCCAGCATGGGCTGCGTCCGCAGGCGGACTGACAAGCCAACCGTGTACCCCATCGTTGCTGCTGCCATGGACCCGCTTCTCGCCCGACTCTCCGACTCCGTTGTCCAGGCCAAGACGCTTGAAGCCCTGACCCGCCCGCTGCTGGAAATGCTGGAGAAGGTCACGCGGCTGGAGTCCACCTACCTGACGACCATCGACTTCAAGCGCGCGCTGCAGCATGTGCTGTATTCGCGCAATACCCACAAGATGGAGATACCCGAGGGCCTGACCGTGCCCTGGGGCGACACGCTTTGCTACCGCGCCCTCAAGGAGGGCCGCATGTTCACGGCCGACGTGCAGGGCTGTTGGGGCGACTCGGAGGCTGCGGCTGCCCTGGGCATCCAGACTTATGTGAGCATGCCCGTGCGGCTGTCCGATGGCGCCGTCTATGGCACGCTGTGCGCGGCCAGCGCCCAGCGCGCCGAGCTCCCTCCCGAGACCGAGAAGATGCTGCAGTTGTTTGCTGGCCTCATTGCCCAGCAGGTCGAGCGCGAGCAGTTGCTGGAGGAACTGCAGCGCAAGAACGAGTTGCTTTCCACCATGGCGCTGGTCGACTCCCTCACGGGCCTGCCCAACCGCCGCGCGGTGTTCGACGAGCTGGAGCGGCTGCAGGCCCGCGCGCGCCGCTCCAATGGACAGGTGATGGTGGCCTTCCTCGACCTGGACGGCTTCAAGCAGGTCAACGACATGCACGGCCACGAGGCCGGTGATGCCCTGCTGTGCACGATAGCAGCGCAACTGCGCCAGGCGCTGCGCGAGAGCGACTACGTGGGTCGCTTCGGCGGCGACGAATTCGTCTTCGTCGGGCCCGGCCCGCAAAAGGGCCAGGACGCGGCCGAGGCCGTGCGCGGCCTGCGCCAGCGGCTGGAAGACGCCACGGTGTGCCGCGTCACCCTGTCTGGCCAGCGCACCCTCGATTACCCCGGTGCCAGCGTCGGCGTGATCTGCGCCGATCCGGCAGAGTGCACGTCCGACCTGGCCATCCGCTACGCGGACGAGGCGATGTACCTGGCCAAGCAGGAGCGGCGGGTGGTGGTGCACCACTGAGGAGCCGCGGCGCCGGTGGGTGCTGCCTGGCCATTTTGAACAGACGGCAGGCTACTGCTTTGCCGGTTGGCATGGGGCTGCCGCCGCCTCCACTTGGCAGGCACCTGCATGCTCCAGTGTCTTCACGATGGCCAACTTCCTTTGCAGGCGATCAGGGTCCATCGCAGGAACGAAGGGCGGATCGCGCTGCAGCCCGTGAAGGTGTGGCCGGGGCTGGGTCATTTCGCTCAGCCCCCGGGCCAGCCTTAGGGCCGTGTAGTGTGTCGCATCGCCGCGCAATCGGATCGATTGCATGGAAACTCCCGATTCCACGAGAAACTGCACCACGCCGGGCGCGTAGTGCTGGATGGCTGCTCCCAGCGCCGTTTCTCCCGAGGGGGCCGCGGTATTCAAGTCCACGCCCCGCAAGTGCAGCGCCTGGAGGACGGGGAGGGCCTTGTCCCCGCGGGACGCCAGAGCCACCAGTGCAGCGCCTGGATCGCCCAGCTGCGCTCCATTGCGAAGGAGCCAGACCTGCCCTTCCAGGTGATTGGACCACGCGTTGTAGATGCCCGCGCCAAGCACATCCGCGCCGGCCCGCTTCATGTACTCCAGAACCTCCGTGCT
Organism: Pseudomonadota bacterium; assembly: GCA_040387235.1. GTDB lineage: Bacteria > Pseudomonadota > Gammaproteobacteria > Burkholderiales > Burkholderiaceae_C > Acidovorax. Next base: position 28,075 of record JAZKEE010000030.1, on the reverse strand, counting down.
GGCGTAGGTGGCCGCTTCTTTCAAAGGCGTGGTGTCGTCCTGGTTGCTGGAGTGGGTGGGGCCTTTGGCATTGATGTCCAGGCCCCAGTCCAAAAGCCTTTGCACATCGCCCACCGTATTCAGGCGCGTCGTGTGAAACAGGGTGGTTCCCCGGGCCGTGCGGCTTTTGGGGTCCGCGCCCCAGGCCAGAAGTCGATCGAGCACCTCAGGCGAGTGCCCGGCATCCACGGTGATGTCCGCGGTCAGGAATCGGCGGGCGCCTGTCGACAGGTAGGCCTCTACCAACTGCGGGCCAGGGGCATGGTTGGCGGCGCATCGCAGGCCGTCGCTGCCTTGGTGGGTTGCGCCGATAGAGTGAAGATAGAAGACAAAGCGTGCCCGCTCCTGCGCACTGCCTGAACCTTGGCATGAATGGGGTAGCAAGGCGTCTATCTCCGCCTGGCGAAGCGAGCGCCGCTCATTGTCCAGCCATTGCCTGGCGTAGTCGAATTTCCCGAAGGGCAAGGCCATGCGGGCGATCTCGCCGCGTTCGGCGGG
>JAZKEE010000030.1:0-27438 GCA_040387235.1 Pseudomonadota bacterium | reverse complement strand
CGGGCTGTGTCAAGCCTTCGTGCCTGCAGGCAGGCGTGTCCCCTGCCATTCCCCGCTGGTGCACAGATCGCGCACCACATCGCCGATCAGCCGGCAGATCGCGCGCTTGGCATTGGTCGTGGGCAGGTGCACCGACAGGCACAGGCCGAGCGTGCGGAACATCGCTGGCGAGGCGATGCGGTGCGCGCGCAGGCGGCCCTCGCTGACCTCGCGCTGTGCCAGACCGAGCGGCATGATGGTGGGCCCCAGCCCCGCCTCCACCGCGGCCTTGAGTGTGTAGACCGAGTTGATCTCCGCCGCCACGCGCGCAGCAGGGTGCCCCGCCGTGCCCAGCACTGCGTCCACCAGCCAGCGCGTGCAGTGGCCGTGCGTATTGGCGGGCCACACCAGCGGGCGGGCGATGGCCTGCGCAATGCTGACCTCGCCGGGCGCCAGCGCATGCAGGTCCTGCGGCGATTCGAGAAAGACGAACTCCTCCTCGACCAGGGGCGTGAAGGTGGTGTCGTCCGTGGGCATGGTGGGCGAGAAGATCGCCATGTCGACGCGCCCGCGCAGCAGCTGGTCGACCATGTTGCCGGTCAGCTCTTCATTGAGGTGCAGCACCACGTCCGGGTAGCGCCGTGCGGCCGCCCGCATGAGCGGCAGCGCGATCATGGGCGACACGCTCTGCGGCACGGCGGCCACCACGGTGCCGACCACGGAATCGGCGGCCACGTGCACCGCGGCCTTCGCATCCTTGACCTGCTTGGTGATGCCCTGGGCGTATTCGTAGAACACCTTGCCCGCCTCGGTCATGGCGACGCCGGTGCGGCCGCGCAGCAGCAGTTGCGTGCCGAGCTCGCCTTCGAGCTCCGTCATCTGCTTGCTCAGGGCCGATTGCGCGACATAGAGCTGCTGGGCCGCACGCGACAGGCTGCCGCAATCCACGATGGCCACGAAATACTTGAACTGGCGCAATTCCATCCAGGGGTCTCCGCCTTGCCCCTGCAGTGCAGGGGTGGCCCATCATTGTAAGAAGCGCTGGGTGCTTCAGTTCACGCAGTCGAAGCTGGCTGCATCGTTCGCATCGCCTGTGCCCTTGTAGCGTGGGTGGGCCGGGTACCGGCACATCGGCCGGGCCATGGCCGTCGCACCCGAGGCCTCGACCTTGCGCAGCACCAGTTTCTGCGCCGATGCGGGAGTGCCTTGCTCGACCCAGGTAGACATGGCCTTGAGCAGATCGACCTTGTCGGGCCCTGGGCCGCCAAAGCAGTGGCCTACGCCGGGCGCCAGGAACAGCTCGACCGTCTCATCGGCCTTCTTCGCGCCCAGGGTGGACACGACCTGGTCGTAGTAGCGCGCGGTGTCGCGTGCGCTGACCGAGGTGTCGAGCGTGCCGTTCCACAGGATCAGCTTGGCGCCGCGGGCGTGCAGCGGGGCCAGGTTCGGGTCCGTCGCGCTGAACAGGGCGCCGATGGTGTCCATGCGCGCCAGCCACTGGTCGGGGTTCCAGGTCGCGGTGTCGAACGCGGCATCGCGGGCGATGAAGGAGCGTATGAACCCGTCCGAGAACAGGCCCTGCGTCGACGCACCTCCCCGCTGCGCCTGCGGCCAGATGTACTCGCCCCAGCCCTTGGGTGAGTCCTCGCCGCCGAAGGAGTAGCCGGGGTGCGACCAGGCGCCGTTCGCCGTGGCGATGGGGGAGGTAACGGCCTGGACCGTGGCGATCTGCGCATCCGACAGGCAACCATCCCCGGAGTCGGCGCCTCCTGAGCAACGCAGCTGCCTGGCATCGAACTGGCAGGCGGCGGGCTTCGACAGGATGCCATCGCTCAGCCCGTCCAGGCCGTCGCACTGCGCGAGCACCGCATGGGCCAGCAAGGTCTGCTTGGCGGGATTGAGCGCGCCCGCGGGGTCGCGCACCAGCCGGGAGATCCGGTTGAACTGCATGAACAGCCCCATGACGTTGCCGGCAGGTGCCCGCGCGACGATGCCGTCGAAGTCCTGTGGAAAGCGTTGCGCCTGCATCAGGGCGTCATGCCCGCCCATCGAGCAGCCTTCGAAGTAGCTGCGCGTGGGCGATGCGCCGAAGAACTGCGCCAGCACCTCCTTGCCGGGCTGCAGGGCGCGGTGCTCCGACTGCTGCGTGAAATCGAGCAGCTTGGCCGGGTCGAGGGCGAACTCGCCCTTGAAGTAGTCCAGGCCCACGGGCGGCGGGTAGTCATAGCCGCCGTTGGTGCCGAGCGTTGCATAGCGCTCGGTGAAGATCGATTCACTGAACTGCGCTGCGCTGGCCGAGGGCATCATCCCGTCGAAGCCGCCACCGCCCAGGAAGGCCAGCTTGCCGTTCCATCCCGCGGTGGGCAGCCGCGCCTCCAAGCGCAGGGTCGATCCCTTGAAGCTGGCAGTGACGACGCAGTACTCGGGTTGCGGCGCTGCCTCGGCGGCCAGCCGGGCGTCGTCGATGAGCACGCTGCCGTCAGCGACGGTTTTCCCCTTCAGGCTCGGGCATCGTTCGGCCAGCGAGGCCTGCGGTCCGCTGCCGTTGCCTCCGCCGCAGCCCGCCAGCAGGGCGAGCGCGGCCACCGGCACCAGTTGCACCAGCGTTTGCATCGGTTTCTTCATGGTCTGTCTCCTGTCGTTCAATGTTGCCCAGCCTCGGCGATGCCGACCACCTTGCCGGGGTTGAAGATGTTGTGCGGGTCCAGCGCCTGCTTGACCGAGCGCATCAGCGCCACGCCGTGCAGGCCATGCTCCTCGTCCATGTAGCGCATCTTGTGCAGGCCCACGCCGTGCTCGCCCGTGGAGGTGCCGCCATGGCGCAGCGCGCGCTGCACCAGGCGGTGGCTGAAGGCTTCAGCGGCGGCATTCTCTTCGGCGCTTTCGGGGTCGACCAGCACCAGGCAGTGGAAATTGCCATCGCCCACATGGCCGAACAGCGGTGCGAGCAGGCCATGCCCGGCCAGGTCGGCCTGCGTTTCGTCGATGCATTGCGCCAGGGCGGACAGGGGCACGCAGGCATCGGTGGTAAGGCTGCGGCTGCCGGGCTTGAGCTGCAGGCAGGCAAAATAGGCATGGTGGCGGGGCGTCCACAGGCGCGAGCGCTCTTCCTGCAGGTGGGCCCACTGGAATTGCCCGCCGCCGTGGCTGGCGGCGATCTCGCGCACGACCTGCGACTGCTCGTCGATCTGCGCCCGGCTGCCGCCGAACTCCAGGAACAGCGTCGGGTTCTCGCTCAGGGTGGCGCGGCTGTGGGCATTGACGGCACGGATGGTCAGCGCATCGAGCATCTCGGCACGTGCCAGCGGCACGCCCATCTGTATCGACTCGATCACGCAATCGACGGCCGCCCGCACGCTCGGAAAATGCACCACCGCCGCCGCACAGGCCTCCGGGTGCGGGTGCAGCCGTACCGTGGCTTCGGTGACCAAGCCCAGCGTGCCTTCCGATCCGCAGTACAGCTGCGTGAGGTTGTAGCCCGCCGCGCTCTTGCGCGCCCGCGAGGCGGTGCGCACCACGTCGCCGCTGGCGGTCACCACCGTCAGGCTCACGAGGTTGTCGCGCATGGTGCCGTAGCGCACGGTGTTCGTGCCTGAAGCCGCCGTGGCGACCATGCCGCCAATGGACGCATCGGCGCCGGGGTCGACCGAGAAGAAGAAGCCGGTGCCCGCCAGCGCGGCATTGAGCTGCCCGCGTGTCACGCCCGCTTCCACGGTGGCCGTCAGGTCGCCTGGGCGGATGGCGAGCACCTGGTTCATCTGCGAGAAGTCGACACAGACGCCGCCCTGCACGGCCAGCAGATGCCCTTCGACCGACGAGCCCACGCCAAAGCCGATGATGGGCACCTGCTCTTGCGCACAGGCCCGCACGACGAAGCTCACGTCATCGGTGCTGCGCACGAAGACCACGGCGTCGGGCGGCTCGGGCGCAAATGCCGATTCATCCGTGCCGTGCTGCAGCAGCACGGCCTGGCTGGTCGAGCAGCGCTCACCGAAGCGTTGCCGCAGCAGGGCGATCAGGTCGCTGGAGGGCGCGCGGCGTTGCGCGCGCGCAGGGAGGGGCAGTTCCGCAAGCATGGGAAGTCTCATTTCTGAAAAGGTGGGTGGGGCGCTGCGGGCGGCTGCCGCAGCGCGGAACAGGGGTCAGCGCCGGGGTGTGGGTGCCTGCGGCTTGACGAACAGCACCAGCACCGCGCCGACCACCAGCAGGGCCGCCAGCATGTGCAGGCCCGCGTCGGTGCTCTGGGTCGCGTCCTTGATCAGGCCGATCAGGTACGGTGCGGAAAAGCCCGAGAGGTTGCCGAAGGAGTTGATGAAAGCGATGCCCGCGGCTGCGGCTGCCCCGCCGAGGAAGGCCGTGGGCATGCCCCAGAAGATGGGGAGGGTGGCCATGATGCCCATCGTCGCCAGCGTGAGGCCAGCCATCGCATACACGGCGTTGCCATGAAAGGCCACGCTCAGCACCAGCCCCGTCGCGCCGACCACCGCGGCGGTGGCGCTGTGCCAGCGGTACTCGAGCCGCCGGTCGGCGCTGCGGGCCACCAGGTACATGGCGACGACACCGAAGGTCCAGGGGATCGCGCTGACGAGGCCGATGTCGAGAGCACCCTTGATGCCCATGGCCTTGATGATGCTGGGCAGCCAGAAGGAGATGCCGTACAGCCCCGACACGAACGCGAAATACACCAGCGCCAGCAGCCAGACGCGCGGGTTGGACAGGACGCCGAGGATCTTCGCTTCGGACTTGCCGGCATCCTCGGCCGCGATGTCGCGGGCAATGAGCGCGCGCTCGGCTGGAGTGAGCCAGCCGGCATGCTTCACGCGGTCATCGAGGTAGCACCACACGAGCACGCCCAGTGCCACGGTGGGCAAGCCCTGCAGCAGGAACAGCCACTGCCATCCGGCCCAGCCGTTGATTCCGCCCATGCCCTGCAGGATCCAGCCAGAGAGCGGGCCGCCCAGGATGCCGGCGAACGGGATCGCCGCAAGGAACAGCGAGGTCGCCTTGCCGCGTCGCGCGGCCGGGAACCAGTAGGTGAGGTACAGGATGATGCCGGGAAAGAAGCCCGCCTCGGCCGCGCCGAGCAGGAAGCGGATCGCGTAGAACGACATGGGCGAGCTGACGAACATGGTGCCCGCCGACAGCAGGCCCCAGGTGACCATGATGCGCGCGATCCAGCGGCGCGCGCCCACGCGGTGCAGCACCACGTTGCTCGGCACCTCGAAGAGGAAGTAACCGAGGAAGAAGATGCCGGCGCCCAGCCCGTAGACCGCCTCGCTGAACTGCAGGTCGCCCTGCATCTGCAGCTTGGCGAAGCCGACGTTCACGCGGTCCAGGTAGGCCACGATGTAGCACAGGAAGAGCAGAGGTATCAGGCGCCAGCTGACCTTGCGGTAGGTCGCGTCGGCGGTGCTGTCGAACGGGCCCGCGTAGGGCTGCGTCATGGCGGGGGAACTCATGGAAGTCTCGCTTTCGTTGTTGTCTCCGCCGTGATGGTTGCATCGGTACAGTGCTTGGCCGCCCGGGGTTAACGCGCAAGATTCATATGGATTGGCGAGCTTCGTATCTCTGAAAGAGATGGCCCGGCGCGCTCGCCGGGCAAGGCTCTCAGGCGCAAAAAAGGGCCCGGTTCTCCCGGAATGCATCGAGCAGGTGCTGCACCACGGCGCGGATCGGGGCCGCATGCCGGTCCTGTCCGCGGATGAGCACACAGATTTCGCGCGCGGGTGGCGGTGGCGATTGCAGCGCGCACAACTGCAGCTCGGGAACCTGCCGGCCGATGTAGTGCGGCAGCAGCGCAATTCCCGCTCCGGCCCGCGCGGCGGTTGCCTGCAGGACCTGGTTCTCCGCGCGGAAGGCGAAGCGAGCGCGCGGGAACTGCTGCACCAGCCAGTTCGATTCGGGCATGTCCGAATGCTGCTCGTCGAAGCTGATGAACACCGGCGGGTGGCCCTGTTCGAACTCCTCGCAGCGCTGGCGCGTGCCATAGACACCGAAAGCCATCCGGCCTGCGGGCTTGGCGATCAGGTCGCCATCGCTGGGCCGGCCCAGGCGCACGGCAATGTCGGCCTGGCGCCGGTTGAGGCTGATGGAGTGCAGGTCCGTCGCCAGGTCGATGTCCAGCCCCGGATGGATCGACGCGATCCGGGCCAGCTGCGCCGCCAGGAAGGCATGGGCCAGCGCCGGCGGTGCATTGATGCGCACCAGCCCGCGCAGGTCCTCGCCCTCGCTGTGGTCGGCACGGGTGAGTGTCTGCGCTGCCGCTTCCATGCCGGTGGCTGCCTGCAGCGCCAACTCGCCAGCCGGGGTCATCACATAGCCGTCGGGCCGGCGCTCCACCAGCTTTTCGCCCATGCTGTGCTCCAGCGACTGGATGCGCCGGGCGATGGTTGCGTGGTTCACCTGCAGCGCCCGTGCCGCGGCCGACAGGCTGCGGTAGCGGCCCAATGCCAGGAAGACGCGCACGTCCTGCCAGTCGACCTCTGTGCGTTTTCTATCAGCCATTGTGCGAGGATAACGGCTACCGCTCCATGGGTGCCGTCCCTACTCTATGACCAGCGTTGGGAGACCCCTTCGCCATCTGTCCGTATCGGCATTTCCCAAGGAACCATTCATGAGTGAGAAAAGAGTCGCCATCGTCACGGGCGCATCCCAAGGCATCGGCGCCAGCATCGTCGCGGTCTACCGCCAGCACGGCCATGCCGTGGTTGCCACGTCGCGCAGCATCCAGCCTTGCACGGACCCGGACGTGCTGGCCGTCGCGGGCGATGTGCGCGATCGATCGGCCACCGAGCGACTGGTGGCCGCTGCGCTGGAGCGCTTCGGCCGCATCGATACGCTGGTCAACAATGCCGGCATCTTTCTGGGCAAGCCTTTCACGGACTACACCGCCGAAGAGTTTCACAACGTGGTGGACATCAACCTGGCCGGCTTCTTCCACACCACGCAGCTCGTGCTGCCGCACATGCTGCGCCAGGGCCGCGGCCACATCGTGCAGATCACCACGGCGCTGGTGCACCAGGCGATCGCGGGCGCCCCTTCGGGCCTGGCCCTGCTGACCAAGGGTGGGCTGGACGCCGTGACCCGGGGCCTTGCCATCGAATACGCGCAGACCGGCGTGCGCGTGAACGCGGTGGCTCCCGGCATCATCAAGACACCCATGCACGATCCGGCGGCACACGGCGTGCTCGCAGGCATGCACCCCATGGGGCGCATGGGCGAGGTCTCCGAGGTGGCCGAGGCCGTGATGTACCTGGAGAACGCCGCCTTCGTCACCGGCGAAACCATCAACGTCGACGGTGGCCAGCACGCCGGCCGCTGGTAAGGAGCTGACCATGCCCTACGTCAACATCAAGGTCACCCGCGAGGGCACCACGCCCGGCGCCAGCGCCACCACACCGGAACAGAAGCGCGCCCTCATCCAGGGCGTCTCCGACCTCCTGTACGAGGTCATGGGCAAGCCGCACGACTCCACCTTCGTGGTCATCGACGAGGTCGATCTCGACAATTGGGGCGTTGGCGGCCTGACCGTGCCCGAGTGGCGAGCGCGATCCAAGGCGCATCCGGGCTGACTCTGCGTGGCCGCCTCAGGGGCGGCGCCTTCGGAGTTCGCTCCAGGGGCGGGTGCATGCGGCCTGGACAAGGCCATGCAGCCAAGAAAAAACCCCAAGCGGCGTGAGCCACTTGGGGTTGTATCTTTGGCGGAGAGGGCGGGATTCGAACCCGCGGTGGGGATTAGCCCACACACGCTTTCCAGGCGTGCGACTTAAACCGCTCATCCACCTCTCCGAAGCCCTCGATTATAGCCACAGGTTTGGGCTGTTTTTGAAAGTTGGGGCAGCGCGGGCTAAAAAAACGATCCTCGGCCCGCTCATCTGCTCGCTGCGCCCTCCGGTGGATGCGGTCACACGGTTCTTTGCGTCGTCTGCACCATCTTCATCGCCGAGCCGATCAGGGCCGAGACCTCGGTCATGTTGCTCGGCACGATGAGGGTGGTGTTGGCATCGGCGGCCACGCGGCCGTAGGCTTCCACGGCCTTTTCGGCGACCTTGAGCTGCACGGCCTGCTCGCCGCCGGGCTGGCGGATGGCGGCGGCCACGCGCTCGATGGCCTGGGCCGTGGCCTCGGCCACGGCGGTGATGGAGGCGGCCTCGCCCTGGGCGTTGTTGATCTGGGCCTGCTTTTCACCTTCGGAGCGGGCGATGAAGGCCTCGCGCTCGCCGGTGGCGATGTTGATCTGTTCCTGGCGGCGGCCCTCGGAGGCGGCGATCAGGGCGCGCTTTTCGCGCTCGGCGGTGATCTGGGCCTGCATGGAGCGCAGGATTTCAGCCGGGGGCGTCAGGTCCTTGATTTCGTAGCGCAGCACCTTCACGCCCCAGTTCAGGGCGGCCTCGTCGATGGCCTGGACCACCTGGGCGTTGATGATGTCGCGCTCCTCGAAGGTCTTGTCCAGCTCGAGCTTGCCGATCACCGAGCGCAGCGAGGTCTGTGCCAGCTGGGTCACGGCCATGATGTAGTTGGACGAGCCGTAGCTGGCGCGCATGGGGTCGGTCACCTGAAAGTACAGGATGCCGTCCACCTGCAGCTGGGTGTTGTCGCGCGTGATGCAGACCTGGCTGGGCACGTCGAGCGGGATTTCCTTCAGGCTGTGCTTGTAGGCGACCTTGTCGACGAAGGGCACCAGGAAGTTCAGGCCCGGGGTGAGGGTGCCGGCGTACTTGCCCAGGCGTTCCTTGACCCAGGCGTTCTGCTGGGGAACGACCTTGACCGAGCGCGCGATGAAGATCACGGCGATGACGAAGATGACGATGGCGATTTCCATGGGAAGCCTTCTTTCTTTCTTTGTTTACTGAGAATCGGTGCCGCCGCGGGCGCCTTGACGCGCCTGGGGTGGCGATGAGGGCAGGGCTGCTGTCTGGCACCCTTGGCCAAGGGCGCCCGCGAGGCGTCGATCAGACCGGGTCGACCAGCAGGCGGTTGCCCACCAGCTCCGAGACGCGGTGCATGCCGGTGGACGGGGTGACGCCAGGGCGGTGGATGGCGGTCCAGGTGGCACCGCGGTATTTCACGGTGCTGGTGCCGTCGGGGTTCCAGCTGTCGATCATGAGTGTTTCGCCCACGTCCAGGTTCACGCTGCGGTCGGCACGGGCCGATGGGTCGCCGGGGCGCTTGCGCTTGGCATAGTGCCAGGCCACCACGGCGCCGCCGCCGACCAGGGCCGCGGTCACGATCTGCAGCGCCTGGCCCAGGCCCAGGTGTGCGGCAATGGCCGCCGCACACAGGCCCACGGCCACCATGAGCAGGTAGAACGTGCCCGTGAGCAGTTCCGTCACCACCACACCGCCTGCCAGTAGCCACCAGATGGTGGATTCCTCCATGTGTACCTCCGCCTTGATTGCTGTTGGTCTGCCATATTGAACAGCTTGTGTGTCGCTGTTCTTAATGCACCACATTCTGGGTCAAAAGAACCCCAGGTCAAAGGCCTGACTTCGTTATTCCTTACACTTCGCGCCTATTTCGTTTTTTGGCCGGCAGGGCACGGTTTCACGGAGGCTGCGCATGAAGTTTCGTTTTCCCATCATCATCATCGATGAAGACTACCGTTCCGAGAACACCTCGGGTCTGGGTATCCGCGCCCTGGCGCAGGCCATCGAGGCCGAGGGCTTCGAGGTGGTGGGCGTCACCAGCTACGGTGACCTGTCGCAGTTCGCGCAGCAGCAAAGCCGCGCCAGTGCGTTCATCTTGTCCATCGACGACGAGGAGTTCACGGTGGGCGAGGGGCTCGACCCCATCGTGCTGAGCCTGCGCAACTTCATTGGTGAAGTGCGCCGCAAGAACACCGAGGTGCCGATCTACGTGCATGGCGAGACCAAGACCAGCCGCCACCTGCCCAACGACATCCTGCGCGAGCTGCATGGCTTCATCCACATGTTCGAGGACACCCCCGAATTCGTGGCGCGCCACATCATCCGCGAAGCCAAGAGCTACCTGGAGGGCGTGCAGCCGCCGTTCTTCAAGGCGTTGCTGGACTACGCCGAAGACGGCTCCTACAGCTGGCACTGCCCCGGGCACTCGGGCGGCGTGGCCTTCCTGAAAAGCCCCGTGGGCCAGATGTACCACCAGTTCTACGGCGAGAACATGCTGCGCGCCGACGTGTGCAACGCGGTGGAAGAACTCGGCCAGCTGCTGGACCACAACGGCGCCATCGGCGAGAGCGAGCGCAACGCCGCCCGCATCTTCAATGCCGACCACTGCTTCTTCGTGACCAACGGCACGTCCACTTCCAACAAGATGGTGTGGCACCACACGGTGGCGCCGGGCGATGTGGTGGTGGTGGACCGCAACTGCCACAAGTCCATCCTGCACAGCATCATCATGACCGGGGCCATCCCGGTGTTCATGAAGCCCACGCGCAACCACTTCGGCATCATCGGGCCTATCCCGCAAAGCGAGTTCGAGCCGGCGGCGATCCAGGCCAAGATCAAGGCCAACCCCTTGCTCAAGGGCGTGGATGCCGCCAAGGTCAAGCCGCGCGTGCTCACGCTCACCCAGTCCACCTACGATGGCGTGCTCTACAACACCGAGACCATCAAGGGCATGCTCGACGGCTACGTGGAGAACCTGCACTTCGATGAAGCCTGGTTGCCCCACGCGGCGTTCCATCCGTTCTATGGCACCTACCACGCCATGGGCAAGAAGCGCACGCGCCCCAAGCATTCGGTGACGTACGCCACGCAGTCCATCCACAAGCTGCTGGCCGGCATCAGCCAGGCCAGCCACGTGCTGGTGCAGGACTCGCAGACCACCAAGCTCGATCGCCACCTCTTCAACGAGGCCTACCTGATGCACACCAGCACCAGCCCGCAGTACAGCATCATCGCCAGCTGCGACGTGGCCGCCGCCATGATGGAGCCGCCCGGCGGCACCGCGCTGGTGGAGGAAAGCATCCTGGAAGCGCTCGATTTCCGCCGCGCCATGCGCCAGATCGAAAACGACTTCGGCAAGAAGGACTGGTGGTTCAAGGTCTGGGGCCCCGACAAGCTCGTGGAAGAGGGCATGGGCCGCGCCGAGGACTGGATCATCCGCAGCGACAGCAAGAGCAAGAAGGCCGGTGCCAAGTGGCACGGCTTCGGCCAGTTGGCCGATGGCTTCAACATGCTGGACCCGATCAAGTCGACCATCGTCACGCCGGGCCTGAACCTGGACGGCAAGTTCGACAAGACCGGCATCCCCGCGTCCATCGTCACCAAGTACCTGGCCGAGCACGGCGTGGTGGTCGAGAAGACGGGCCTGTACAGCTTCTTCGTGATGTTCACCATCGGCATCACCAAGGGTCGCTGGAACACGCTGCTCACCGCGCTGCAGCAGTTCAAGGACGACTACGAGAAGAACCAGCCCATGTGGCGCATCCTTCCCGAGTTCTGCCAGCAGCACAAGCGCTACGAGCGCATGGGCCTGCAGGACCTGTGCCAGCACGTGCACGAGATGTACGCCAAGTACGACATCGCGCGCCTGACGACCGAGATGTACCTGTCGGACCTGACGCCCGCCATGAAGCCTTCGGATGCGTACGCGCACATCGCGCACCGCAAGACCGAGCGCGTGGAGATCGACCAGCTCGAAGGCCGCATCACCGTGGGCCTGGTCACGCCGTACCCACCGGGTATTCCACTGCTGATCCCCGGCGAGGTGTTCAACAAGAAGATCGTGGACTACCTCAAGTTCGCCCGCGAATTCGCCAAGCTGTGCCCGGGCTTCGAGACCGACATCCATGGCCTGGTGGAGGTGGAGGACGAGAGCGGCAACGTGCGCTACTACGCCGACTGCGTGGCCGAGGAAGTGCCAGCCAAGCCCACCAAGAAGAACCCGAAGCCGCTGGCGACGGACAAGAACCTGGTGCAGGTGGGATCGGACGGGCCCTTCGGCCGCACGCTCTAGCAGCGCATGGCAGGGCCTGGCAAAGCCCGGGTCCTGCAGACCGACCGATCGCCCCCGGCCAGCGCTGTGGGGCGATTTTTTTTGGGGTCATTTTTCTGCTGTTGCATCCGATGCGTTGCGGGCGCCGTATTGATTGACAGCCGCGTGGCATTTCTCATGCGGTCAAAGACAGTCCATCAATCGACTTCAGGAGATTCTCATGACCATCCGTTTCAATGCCCGCCTCGCGTCCATCGGCATCGCCGCAGCCCTGGCTGCCGCAGCCATTCCCTCCCTGGCTGCCGATGTGATGGTGGGCGGTGCCCCCATGATGGCCAGCAAGGACATCATCGACAACGCCGTCAACTCCAAGGACCACACCACGCTGGTGGCCGCGGTCAAGGCTGCAGGCCTGGTCGATACGCTCAAGGGCCCGGGCCCGTTCACTGTTTTCGCGCCCACCAATGCAGCGTTTGCCGCACTGCCTGCAGGCACTGTGGACACGCTGCTCAAGCCCGAGAACAAGGCCACGCTGACCACCGTGCTGACCTACCACGTGGTGGCTGGCAAGTGGGACGCTGCCGCCTTGTCCAAGATGATCGCCGACGGCAAGGGCATGGCCAGCATCAAGACGGTGGCCGGTGGCACGCTCACGGCCAAGGCCAGTGGCAAGACCATCATGCTGACCGATGAAAAGGGCGGTACGGCGAACGTGACCATCGCCGATGTGTACCAGTCCAATGGCGTGATCCACGTGGTCGACAAGGTCCTGCTGCCCAAGTGATCATTGCTTGTATGAGCTGAAGAGTGGTCGCAGCCCTTTTGGTCTGCGGCCATTTTTCTTTGGAGCCGGGTGGTTGTTGTGCTGGCGGCGTGCCTTTGCAGAGTGCGGGAGCCGGGCGCACATTCCGGCCCCGCCCTCAGCGAAGGCAAACAGCAACCATAACCACCCGATCAGGCTTTCGCCGGTGGAGTCCGATAGTGGTACGGATAGACCTCTCTAAACCCCAACCCCGCATACAACCTCCGAGCCACCTGATTCACCGCACGCACCTGCAGGTACGCCGAACCAGCCCCCATATCTCGCCCCCACTGCAGTAGCGCGACCACTAAGGTGCGCCCATGCCCCTGCCCGCGCAGGGCAGGATCGACCACGATGTCATAGAGCCCGATGGCCCCACGTTCGAGCACTGCCAGCCCGAAGCCGATGGTTTGACCTGCGCCATCATTCAGGGTGGCAAATGCACAGGGCAGGGCGATCGCATACACCATGGCGTGGTGGATCGGGTGGTTTTTTGCCTGCACACCGTTGGCTGCGGCAAAGCCGTTCAGCCACGCGGCCGTGGGCGAGGTGTGGATCTGCACGCCCGCATGGGCCTGCGCTGCATCGAGCCCGGCCGCCATCACCAGCGACGGATCGAAATGCGCGTAGCCGGCTTCGGCCAGTTCCTGGTCGGCGTCCGGGTGGGCCAGGGGAGAGATGCGGAACACTGTTGGCAGCCCGTGCCGCGCATACAGCGCCTCGGCCGCGGCGCGTATGCCGTTGAAAGGCGCATTCGATTCAAGCGCGTTCACCGAATTGGCGCGCTTGGTGAAGCCACCCGAGAGACGAAACACCCAGCCGGCCTGTAGCACGCTCTGGCGCGCAGGCCAGGCATTGAAGGCGCGTTCTTCGAGCGCGCGGACGGTCTCGGGTTCCAACGGCGGGGGCGTGGACGGGGCTGCGGTGGCCAGGGGCATTGCGAGGGACATGCCCATTTATACCAACCGCAGACGACAGCGCTATGTGCCGAGCCGGATGCCAACGATGCCTGCAAACACCAGCCCCGCGGCCACGATGCGCCCCGGACCCACGCGTTCCTTGAGCAGCCAGGCCGATACCAGCGCCACCAGCAGCACGCTGGTTTCGCGCAGGGCGGACACCTGGCCCATGGGTGAGCGGGCCAGGGCCCACACGGCGGTCCAGTAGGCCCCCATCTGCATGGTGCCCGCAGCAGCGCACAGCCATAGGGCACGGCGGTCCACAACGAAGGCGCGTCGCCCCTTCCACCCCAGCACGATCAGGGCCGTTGCAATGCCGTCGCCCAGCGTGATCAGCACTGCAAAACCGATCGCCGTGCCGGACTGCCGCGCGCCCAGCGCGTCCACCACGGTGTAGGCCGCGATCAGCGCGCCGGTGAGCAGCGCATAGCCCACCGCCTTGCGGCTGCTGCCGTTGCCCGGGCCTGCCTTCAACAGCGCCAGCGACAGCACCCCGGCACACAGACACAGCACGCCCACCAACCCACCGGGCCCGGGCCATTCACCCGCGAACAGGGCACCGCCCAGCATCACCATCACCGGCGCGGAGCCGCGCGCGATGGGGTACACCTGGCCCAGGTCGCCGTGGTTGTAGGCCAGGGGCAAGGCGAAGTGGTAGGCCGTATGGATGGCGATGGACAAGGTCAGCAGCACCCATGCCGAGGCGCCGGGCAGTTCCACCCAGGGCAGCACCAGCAGCGACAGCGCGCTGCCGATCAGCGTGGTGATGGCCATGGCATTGATGCGGTCGCCGCCGATCTTGATGGCGCTGTTCCACCCGGCATTGAGGGCTGCGGAGAGCAGGACGATGAAAAAAACGTCGTTGGTGATCATGGGGGAATGGTGTTTTCCCTCCAGACATCTGTAAAGTTGAATTCAATGACCGCTGAATTCAGGATTCCTGATGCGTAACCTCAATCTGGACCAGGTGCAGACGCTGATCGCCATTGCCGACCTGGGCACGCTGGCCGCGGCTGCGCAGGCGCTGCACCTGGCACCGCCCACGGTGAGCCTGCACATCAGCGAGCTGGAATCGCGCCTCGATGCGCAACTGGTGGTGCGCGGGCGCCGCCAGGCCGGCTTGACGCCAGCGGGCGAAGCGCTGGTCGCCGGCGGCCGCCGCCTGCTGGCCGGTGCAGACGAGGTGGTGGAGCAGGTGCGCCGCCGCGCCCAGGGGCTCGAAGGGCTGGTGCGGCTGGGCACTACGGCGGGCGTCAGCGCGCACCTGCTGCCGCGCCTGCTCGACGTGCTGGCACGCCAGAGCCCGGGGGTGGATGTGGCGTTGGACGTGCTCAGCTCCTCCGAGGCCATGGCTCGCCTGGCGGCCGGCACGCTGGACCTGGCCATCGTCGCATTGCCGCAGGCCGCCACCGGCCAGGTGCAGGTGGTCCATTGGCGCAGCGACCCCATGGTGGCGCTGCTGCCGCCGGGCTGGGAGGCGCCCGGGCGCATCAGCGCTGAATGGCTGGCCGCCCACCGCTGGATGTCGTTCGGTCCGGCCACGCAGATGTACCGCCTGATCGCGGCCTGGTTCGCGCAGGCCGGGCTCAGTCCGCGGCCGCGCCTGGAGCTGAACCACCCGCTGGCCTTGCGCAGCCTGGTGGCCGCGGGCCAGGGCGCCGCGGTGCTGCCGCTGGAGCAGGCCGAGATGACGGGGGGCGACCCCGACAACGCGGGCCTGCAGGTGTGCCCACTGCATCCGCCGCTACGGCGGCAACTGGGGCTGGCGCGGCGCACGAGCCAGGGACACGACGTGGCCCTCCAGGCCGTGCAACAGGCGCTGGAGTCGTTTGCCTCGCCTGGACCCTGACGGCCCGAGGGCTAGAGATGGCGGTAGAAGTAGGTCGTGCTGCACAGTGCGCCATCGGGCATCAGCGCGTAGTCGGGCACCACGCCCACGCGCTGCCAGCCCGCGCGTGCGTACAGGCGCTCAGCATCGCCGCCGGTCACGGTGTCCAGCACCAGCACGCGCTTGCCCTCGCTGCGCGCGGCATCGTCGACGGCGGCCATCAGGCGCTGGGCCACGCCCTGGCGGCGCGCCTTGCGGTGCACCAGCATCTTGGCCACGTCGGCGCGGTGGGGCTGGTTGTCGGGCATGGCGGTGATGAGCTGCACGGTGCCCACGATGCCCTGGGCAGCATCCTCGGCCACCAGCAGCACGCGCTCGTTGCGTGCCACGCCCTCGGCCACGCCGCGCCAGAAGGCCAGGGCCTTGTCGTGGGGCAGCGGGTCCATGAAGCTCACCGAAGCGCCGCCGTGCACGCAGTCGATCAGCACCTCGGCCAGGGCTTCTGCGCTGGCGGCGGCCTCGTTGGCGCCCAGGCGGCGCACGGTGATAGGGGGGGTGGCGGTGGTGCCATTCATGGGTTTCTCCTGGTGGGGGGCGGTGAAAGGAAGGGCAGGGTGGCCAGCGCCACCAGGTAGCGCGCCTCCTGGCGGGTGGGGTTGTGGAACACAATGGGCTGGTTCAGCCGCATGGCCAGGCAGTCACCGGCCCGCAGATGCCAGGTGGTCTCGCCCACGGTGAGGTCCATGGCACCGTCGATCAGCCAGACCTGCTGGTGGATGTCGGCCTCGTGCACGGCCGAATCCAGCGCCACGCGCTGGCCTGCGGGGAACACCACTTCCACCAGTTGCAGCGCAGAGGGGGCCGGCGGTGAGAGGCGGCGGCGCACATAGCCCGAGGCCGGGTCCTGCCACAGGGGCTGGTCGCCTGCGCGGATCAGGGGCGAGGGCGGCTCGGCCGCCTGGGCGCTTGCATCGTCGAAGAACGAGGCCAGCGCCACGCCCAGGCCGATGGCCAGCTTGTCCAGCACGGCGGCCGTGGGGCTGCTCTGGCCACGCTCGATCAGCGAGATGTTGGAGCGGCTCACGCCGCTGCGCTCGGCCAGCCCTTCGAGGGAGTAGCCCCGCGCGTTGCGCAATTCGCGCAGGCGCTGGGCAATGCGGGTGTGGATGTCCATACTTCCAGTTTAATGGATATTTATTCCATTATGGTGGAATAGTGTGTGCACATCCCATGGCCGCACTGAAAGGCGATACTTGGCAACAAGAACACCCAGTATTGAAGGAGACACCGTGACGACGACGCTGCCATTCCAACCGCTCGATACCGACCTGCTGGCCCGCGCCTTGCCCCTGCTCGACGAGGAGTGGCTGGCCCGCGATGCCGACCTGGCCCCGGTGCTGCCCACCGTGCTGGCGCGCAACGTGGGGCAGGACTGGCACAAGGCCGGCACTTTCCGCCACCACCTGGTGGGGGTGGCCCGCTCGCTGGCCATGTGGCAGCAGCCGCGCGATGTGCGCCTTCTGGGCCTGTTGCACAGCGTGTATGGCAACGCCTTCGTGGACCTGGTGAAGTTCGACCCCGCCAAGGAGCGCGCCCGTGTGCGCGAGATCGCCGGCGAATCGGCCGAGCATCTGGTCTACCTCTTCTGCACCCAGTCGCGCACGCAGTTCGTGCAGCGCGTGCTGGCCGGCGCACTGGAGGCCGACGGCAGCCTGGTGCTGGAGAAGGACGGCAAGCCCCATGTGCTCACGCCCTACGAGGTGGCGGCCTTCGTCATTGTGAGCATGGCCGACACCATCGAGCAGTGGTTCAGCTGGCAGGACGACATCTACTCGCGCTTTCCAGCCGTGCAGCAGCGCCCGCAGGCCGTGCACTGGGCGGCCTCGCTCTGGCCCGGCCCCATGCGCCCCAGTGGCCGCATGGTGAGCCAGATCAATGCGCTGGGCCTGGCGCTGCAGCACCCGGGCCTGAAGGGTCTGCTGCCCACGCCACCCGTCTTTGACCACTGCACGGCCGTGTTGTCTGCGACCGATGAGGCGGCCGCCACCTCGTTGTACTGGTCGGTGATCCAGCAGGACCAGCCGCTGGCCGACCTCGATGTGGCCA
The DNA here is from genome assembly GCA_040387235.1 of Pseudomonadota bacterium. Taxonomy (GTDB): domain Bacteria; phylum Pseudomonadota; class Gammaproteobacteria; order Burkholderiales; family Burkholderiaceae_C; genus Acidovorax. The sequence continues at coordinate 9,848 of JAZKEE010000030.1, read as the reverse complement.
CCGCGGTACTGGAGAGCGCCGTGCGCCACAACCCCTGGGTGGGCGAGCCGCAGATGGTGCTGGCCCAGTTGTACCTGTCCGCCGGCCGCAATGCGGACGCAGCAACGGCCGCCTCCAGCGCGCTGCAGCAGTTCAGCGCCTGGGGCAACTCCTGGGACAAGCGCGTGCAGTGGGATGCCTGGGTGGCCTGGACGCGTATCCTGCAGCAATCGGCCACCGAGGGCACCTGGCCAGAGCGGCTGGACAAGCTCAACAACGTGGCGCTGCGGGGTTGAGCGGTTGACGAATGCTTGACGTCCTTATATCAATTGAACCTAAGGTAATTAAAAGTTATTCTTTTGAGTTTTAAAGGGCAAACCCTATAGTGGAAACATCTCATAACGAAAGGTGTTTTCCGTGAACAAGCGCTCCCTCCTGCAGTCCGCTCTCGCCCTGGCCCTCGCTGCCGGTTTTGCCACGGGTGCCATGGCGCAGGACAAGCCCCTGAAGATCGGCGTGACGGGCGGCCCCCACGCGAAGATCTTCGAAGTGGTCAAGAAGGTCGCCGAGAAGGACGGCCTGAAGATCCAGGTCGTCGAATTCAGCGACTACGTTCAGCCCAACGCTGCCCTGGCCGCTGGCGACCTCGACGCCAACAGCTACCAGCACAAGCCCTACCTGGACAACCAGGTCAAGGAGCGGGGCTACAAGCTCGTCTCGGTGGCCCAGACCGTCAACTTCCCGATCGGCCTGTACTCCAAAAAGGTCAAGAAGCTCGAAGACCTCAAGGAGGGCGCCAAGTTCGGCATCCCCAACGACCCTACCAACGGCGGCCGCGTGCTGCTGCTGCTGCAGGACAAGGGCCTGATCAAGCTGCGCGAGGGCTCCGGCCTCAAGGCCACGCCGCTGGACGTGGTGACCAACCCCAAAAAGATCAAGTTCGTGGAACTCGATGCCGCCCAGCTGCCCCGTTCGCTCGACGACCTCGATGCCTCGGCCATCAACACCAACTACGCGCTGGAAGCCGGCCTGAACCCGGGCAAGGATGCGATTGCGCAAGAAAACGCCAAGAGCCCCTATGTCAACCTGATCGCGGTGCGCGAGGCCGACAAGGACAAGCCCTGGGTGGCCAAGCTCGTGAAAGCCTACCACTCTGAGGAAGTACGCAAGTTCATCCAGACCGAGTTCAAGGGATCGGTGCTGGCAGGCTTCTGAGCCGGGCATGCAAAGGGGCGGCATGTGCCGCCCTTTTTTTTGGCGACCTGACCGGCCCAGGGGGCAGCCAGCCCGTTCACGCGTTGTGCCGTTAATGACCTTCCGAGACACTCCATGAACTTCCAGCAACTGCGCTCCGTGCGCGAGACCGTACGCAGCGGCTTCAACCTGACTGAGGTGGCGAACATCCTCTACACCTCGCAGCCGGGCGTGAGCCGCCAGATCCGCGAGTTGGAGGAAGAACTGGGCATAGAGATCTTCGTGCGCGCCGGCAAGCGCCTCACGGGCCTTACCCCGCCGGGCGAGGCGGTGCTTCCCATCGTGGAGCGCCTGCTGCACGACGCCGACAACCTGCGACGCGCGGGGCAGGACTACAGCGCCAGCCACGAAGGGCGCCTGTCGATCGCCGCCACCCATTCGCAGGCGCGTTATGCGCTGCCGCAGGTGGTGCGCGACTTTCGCGCCATGTTCCCGCAGGTCTCGCTGCACCTGCACCAGGGCTCGCCCAAGCAGGTGGCCGAGATGCTGCTCAGCGGCGAGGCCGACATCGGCGTGGCCACCGAGGCGCTGGCGCACTACGACGCACTGGTCACTCTGCCGTGCTACCGCTGGACGCACAGCATCGTCGTACCGCCCGAGCACCCGCTGCTTGCGCTGACCGAGCCCGTGACGCTGCAGCAGCTCACCGAGTACCCCATCATCACCTACGAATTGGGCTACACCGGCCGTGCCCACATCGACGAGGCGTTTGCGCGCGAAGGCCTGCGCCCGGACGTGGTGCTCTCGGCCATGGATGCGGACGTGATCAAGACCTATGTGGAGTTGGGCATGGGTGTGGGCATCGTGGCCTCCATCGCGGTGGACCCCGAGCGCGACCGCCAGCTGCGCATGCTCGAAGCACGCCACCTGTTCGAGGTCAACGTGACCCGCCTGGCCGTGCGCAAGGGCACCTGGCTGCGCGGTTATGCCTACAGCTTCATCGAAACCTTTGCGCCCACGCTGCAGCGCGAGGCCGTGGAAAAGGCAGTGCGCGCCACTGGCACTCCGCTGGAATAGGCTGCAGCCTGCGCTGCGCCATGGGGCATCCGCAGCCCCTGAAACTGGCGCTGCCGAAGCCAGTGTCCTTGTGCAAGGGCCGCCCCGCCGCACTGGGGGCGTCCTCCTTCAGGATCGCGTAGCGATTCGGGAGAGGGGGGCCGAGTGCCGCGGCTCCCAGCCTGCCCGCGCAGGCTTGGATGGCAACGAAGAGCGGCCGCCTCCGGCGGGCGCACCGGGGCGCGAAGCGACTCAAGGGGCTACGAATTGATGCCGCGCTGTACCGTGGACAGCGAGCGGCGGTACTTTTCGCGCAGGCGGTAGATCTGCGCCGGCCGGTGCGCGCCACCCGTCTCCTGCTCGCCCGCAAGGGGTTCGAGCATGTCCAGCTCGTCGATCTTGCGCCGAAAGCTCACCTTGTTGATGGGCTCGCCCAGCACCGCCTCGTACACCGCCTGCAGCCGCGGCAGGGTGATGCGCTCGCCGCACAGGTACACCGGCAGCGACGAATACTGGCTCTTGGCGCGCACGCGCTCCACGGCCAGCGCCACGATGTCCTGGTGGTCGAAGGGCAGGGCAGGCAGCGCGGCCACCGGTGCCAGGGTGAGCCCCTCGCGGTCGGCGGGCAAAAGCTCCGCCGGCACCAGCGCGTAGTAGACGATGGAGGCCGACCAGCCGCGCGGGTCCCGGTCCGCGCCGGAGTAGGTGGCCAGCTGTTCGAGGTAGGGGCTCACGATGCCGGTCTTGTCGCGCAGCACCCGCGCTGCCGCATCCCAGGCCGTGCGGTCCTCCTGCGCGTGGATGTAGCCGCCCGGCAGGGCCAGCGCGCCGGCAAACGGCGGGTTCTTGCGCGTGAGCAACACGACGTGCAGGGCATCGTCCTGAAGCGCCATGAGCACGACGTCCACCGTGCAGATGACAGGCGGAAACGGGGCTTGTGCAGAGGTTGTGGGCATGGTGGTTTGCGCGGTGGCGGGTTGACTTAGTATTCTAATGAAACTATCATAAGTTCATCAATTAAACTAAGTAGGAGGGCCTATGCCATCGGATTTCAACAATGACCTGGAAAGCCGTTACCGAGGCTGTCTCGTCGGCCTGGCCTGCGGCGATGCCGTGGGCACCACGGTGGAGTTCAGCCCGCGTGGCAGCTTCGAACCCCTTGCCGACATGGTGGGTGGTGGCCCATTCCGCCTGGCACCTGGCCAGTGGACGGACGACACCTCCATGGCCATCTGCCTGGCGCAGAGCCTGCTGCACCGCGGTGGCTTCGATGCCGAGGACCAGATGAACCGCTATGTGAACTGGTGGCGCTGGGGCTACCCCAGCCCCACCGGCACCTGCTTCGACATCGGCATCACCGTGCGCGATGCGCTGTCGCGTTTCATGGCCAACGGCGAGCCCATGGCCGGCTCTACCGACCCTCAGACCGCCGGCAACGGCTCGTTGATGCGGCTGGCGCCCGTAGTGCTGCGCTACTTCCCGGACCGACAGGCAGTGGTGCGACAGGCGCGCCTGAGTTCGCAGACCACCCATGGCGCGCTGGAGGCGGTCGAGTGCTGCAGCGTGCTGGCCCAGGTGATTGTCAATGCCCTGGCGGCCGACTTCCGGCGCAGCGAGGCCGCGAGGAACGAGGTGCTGGCCGTGGCGCAGGACGGGCTGGCCTGCGCCTCGGTGCGCAGCATCGCCCAGGGAGCGTACCGGGGCAAGCCGCGCGACGCGATCCGCGGCAGCGGCTACTGCGTGGCCTCGCTGGAGGCGGCGCTGTGGTGCTTTGCCACCACCGGCTCATTTGCCGACGCCGTGCTGGCCGCCGCCAACCTGGGCGACGATGCCGACACCACGGCGGCCATTGCGGGGCAGGTGGCGGGCGCGTTCTACGGCATCGAGGGCATTCCCGCGCACTGGCGCGCCATGCTGTTCATGGGTGAAGAGATCGGCGACATGGCCGCAGGGCTGATGCACAGGGACGGCCGGGCCGTGCCGGTATAGGCCTTCGCTCAGCACCGCAGGCACCTTGTCTTTGTACTGCCACCTGGCCGGGAAAAGCGGCAGGGCATTCCCGCTTTTCCGCCCTTCGTTCGGGCCGCTGCGCGATACGCTAGACCCCGGTGGAAGCTGCGCATGGCGACGGGCAGAAGAACCCGCTCCAAGGCCATTTTCCCGCCATCCATTCTTTCTTTTTTCTTTGTTCGCCGTCTATTTTTTCTGGATGAATCCCATGCGGTATCTCGCTGTTTTCTTGCTGGCTGCGGTGGCCCCGCTGGCCCAGGCTGCCAACTTCGTCTCGCTCCACCAGTCGTCGCTCAGGATTGCACTGCCCCCGGCGGCCGGTTCCTACAACTACAAGTTCGATAGCAAGGTCGGCTTCAAGCAGCAGTACGCGCCGCAAGGCGCCACCGGCTGCGCGATCGGCTACGCCACGGGCGGGTGCGCGTTCCCGGGTGGCGGGTCGCTCGCGCTGCCCGAGTTCACCGGTTATCAGCTGCAGTACAAGGAATTCAAGATCTTCATCCCCGCGGGGACCCGTTCGTTCATGTTCTCGGGTTATGCGCCGCAGAGAACGCAATCGGCATTCGTTCTGCGCTATGGCTCGGCACCGGTGCGCGAGGCGGCCCTGAGTGGCGCGGAATACCAGAACGCCCAGACCAGCGAGCGCATCGACACCTCGTTCTCGCGCCTGGTCAATGAGCGCGCTGACCAGCTCGTGGTGCACGACGGAGGCGGCACGCTGCGCTTCGTGGGCGGCCAGCTCGATGCCAACCGTGGCAGCACCAAGGACGGTAACTGGCTCTACGTGCGCCAGCTCAGCGGCAGCCCGCTGTACGACGTACAGGGCGCCATCGACGTGGACATGGCCCAGTACGCAGCCGGATACGCCAAGATCGCCTGGACCACCAGCAACTACCCCGATCCCGTGGACGCACCGAGCGCGGGCGGCGGTACCGGCACAGTCACCCCGCCGGACAATGCCACGACCCTGCCTGTTCCGGCCACGGTAGCCACTTCGGTGGTGTCCACGGTCGGCCAGCCCCTGCGGCTCGATATCACCTTGGGGCAATCTGCGGCGGATGTCGCCGCCAATCCCAAGATCAGCACCTGGGTGGTGGCGCTGGTCCCGGCCAATGGCCTGTCGTTCATGGCAGATGCATGGTTCTTCCGCCGGTCCAACGGTACCTGGGCCAGCCAGATCCCGGCCGACGTGGAGAGCATTGCCTACGCCAGCCAGGTGGCGAACGCCGCCAGCCTGAAGTTCACGCCCACACTGGACTTCACGGACACGGAGCTGCGCGCGTTCAACGTGCAGGTCTACTTCGGCTACAAGACCAGCACGGGTGAGTTCGTGAACAAGGGCAAGATCTGGCCGCAGTGATGGCAGGTCACTGCTGAGCGATGATCGATGGGGGGATCGCTCTGCGCATGCCGGGCCGCTCCCCGTGCTTGGCGGATTTCGGCATGAACTCATGCGAAATGCGGCGTTGGAAGACATTGGTCGGGCCATTAAGCTTGCGCTTTGTCGCTTCGCCTGAGCCTCCCGCATGCCCCATCATTTCGACACCATCGTCATCGGCCTCGGGGCCGTAGGCTCTGCCACCCTGTACCAATTGGCCCAACGTGGCGCCAGCGTGCTCGGGCTGGACCAGTTCCAGCCACCGCACAGCCTGGGCTCCTCGCATGGGCAGACGCGCATCACCCGGCTTGCCGTGGGGGAGGGCGATGAATACGTGCCCCTGGTGCGCCGCTCGCACGAGATATGGCGTGATCTGGAGGCGGCCACGGGCCAGTCCATCTACACCCGCACGCATGGCCTGGTGCTCGGGCCGCGCGATGGGGCGCCGCTGCACCAGGGGCGCCGCCTTGACTTCGTGCACAGCACCATCGAGATCGCGCGCCGCCATGGCATCGTGCACGAGGTGCTGGACCATGCCGACCTGCGCCGGCGCTACCCGCAGTTCCAGCTCAACGACCACGAGTTCGCCTACTGGGAGCGCGATGCCGGTTTCGTGCGGCCAGAGGCCGCCATCAGCGCCCAGCTGCAACAAGCCCAGGTGCATGGCGCCACCGTGCAGACGGGGGTTCGGGTGACCGGGCTTGCGCGCGAAGGCGAGCATCTGCGTGTGGCCACTACCCAGGGCACTTACAGCGCAGGCCAGGTGGTGCTGGCGGCCGGCCCGTGGCTGCCGGGCCTGCTCGGCCAGGAGCTGCAGCATGCCTGGGCGCCCCAGCTCTCGGTGCACCGCCAAGTGATGTTCTGGTTCGACGTGGGCGCGGCCACGCCATCGTTCGAGCCCGGGGCCTTCCCGGTCTTCATCTGGACCTTCCGCGACGGGCCGGACGATTCGATCTATGGCTTTCCCGTCGCGGATGCGGGCGTGCCAGCCTTCAAGGTGGCCACCGCGCAGTACCTGCAGACCACCACGCCCGACACCGTGGACCGCGCGGTGGCAGATGCCGAAAAGGATTCGATGCTCCAGCGCCATGTGCTGCCGCGCTTTCATGCCCCGGATGCCCGCTGTACCGATGCGCGGGCCTGCCTGTACACGGTGACGCCGGACCATGGCTTCGTGGTGGACCGCCTGCCAGGGTGGCCGGGCGTTCATGTGGCCTCGGCCTGCTCGGGTCATGGGTTCAAGCACTCGGCTGCGGTGGGTGAAGCACTGGCACAGCAGGTGCTGGGCGAAGCCGGTGGTGTGGACCTGCAGCCCTTCGGTCATGCTGCGCGCGGAATGGTCGCCGCCACGCAGAGCTGAGCTCTGCGCGCAGTTCCACCGCACCGCTGCCACTGCCTGCCTTGGCATCGGCCATGGCTGCGGTTGAACTTTGGGCGCCTGGGCCCCTCAGACCAGGGCACGCGCCAACGCGGGGATGTTGTTCAACGTCGCCATGGCGCACATTTCTCCGGTTCACCTGCGAGAGATCCTGTGCAACCCACCATTTTTCAGATGGGCACCCATGGCGACGAAACAAAAGGCTAAAGCAAAGCCGGCATTGGGCAGAAGGCCTGCGGCTGGCATCGAGATGGCTTCAGCCGACAGGGCGCTGGTGCTCCAGGGGGGTGGGGCGCTGGGCTCTTACCAGGCGGGTGTCTATGAGGCCCTGTTCGAGAAGTTCCAGCACCTCGACTGGGTAGCGGGTGTGTCCATCGGGGCCATCAACGCCGCCCTGATCGCTGGCAATGCGCCGGAGCACCGCGTCGCACGGTTGCGCGAGTTCTGGCACCAGGTCTCCTCGGGCTTTGGCCAGCAGGTGCCAGGCACAGCGGGCGAACGCACGACGCTCAACCAGTGGAGCGCGGCGACTGCGGTGCTGTTCGGCATTCCGGGCTTCTTCAAGCCGCGCCTGGATCCGTCCCTGTTGCTGGGGGCCGCGGCGCCGGTCATCAGCTACTACGAAACTGCTCCACTCAAGCTCACGCTGGAGCGGCTGATCGACTTCGATCGCATCAACCACCGCAGCATGCGCCTGAGCGTGGGCGCGGTGAACGTGCGCACCGGCAATTCGGTCTATTTCGACAACATGACGGACAAGATCCGCGCCGAGCACATCATGGCCAGCGGTGCGCTGCCGCCGGGCTTTCCAGCCGTGCACATCGACGGCGAGGACTATTGGGATGGCGGCATTGTCTCGAACACGCCGCTGCAGTATGTGCTCGACGTGCATCCGCGCACGCGGCCCCTGGTGGTGCTGCAGGTCGACCTGTTCAGTGCGCGCGGCACCATGCCGCGGACGCTGTCGGAGGTGGCGCAGCGGCAGAAGGACATCACCTACTCCAGCCGCACGCGCATGAACACCGATGCGCTGTCGGCCAACGTCAACCTGCAGCAGGCGCTGGCCGACCTGATGGACAAGCTGCCGCCCGCGCTGCGCGACGACCCGAGCGTTGCCGCGCTGTGCGCGCAGATGACGCACAAGCCCATCGACATCGTGCACCTCATCTACCGCAACAAGCACTACGAACTCGATTCCAAGGACTACGAGTTCTCGCGCACCACGGTCACCGAGCACTGGGAGGCGGGCATGCGCGACATGCGCACGACGCTGTCGCACCCGGAGTGGCTGCAAAGTGAAACTCAGTACGGCGTGACCACCTTCGACCTGAGCGAGCCGGGCTCGCTGCGCGTACGCCGTCCGGCGCTGGACATCCAGGGAAACCAGCCACGCAGGCCCCAGCCGGTGACTTAGGGTCCGGTGCTGCCGGTCCGCTTAAGCGGGGCCTAAGTCAGCGTGGGAAGACTGGGTTTTTCCTTGCAGATTCTCAACCGGTTCCAGGGGAGTTCCACACCATGAAGATCGACGACGTCAGGCGCCAGGCCTTTGCCATGCCGCTCACCAGCCCGGCATTTGCGCCGGGGCCTTACCGCTTCATGCGCCGGGAGTTCATGGTCATCACCTACCGCACCGACCTCGATGCCCTGCGAGCCGTGGTGCCCGAGCCGCTCGAAGTGCTGGAACCGCTGGTCAAGTACGAGTTCATCCGCATGCCGGACTCGACCGGCTTCGGTGACTACACCGAATCCGGGCAGGTCATCCCCGTGCAACTGCGCACCGACAAGGGCGTGGAGCAGGGCGCCTATGTGCACGCCATGTACCTCAACGACCACCCGCCCATCGCCGGTGGGCGCGAACTCTGGGGGTTCCCCAAAAAGCTGGCGTCGCCGGTGTTCGACTATGAAACCGATGTGGTGGTCGGCACATTGGACTACGGCAAGGTGCGCGTGGCCACGGCTACGATGGGTTTCAAGCACCATGCGCTCCCGCCTGGCCCGGTCCTCGCGGGCATCGCCCAGCCCAATTTCTTGCTCAAGATCATTCCGCACGTGGACGGCACAACGCGCATTTGCGAACTGGTGCGCTACCACATGGTCGACGTCACGCTGCATGGCGCGTGGACCGCGCCCGCCTCGCTGGAGCTGCATCCCCATGCGCTGGCGCCCGTGGCCGACCTGCCCGTGCTGAAGGTCGAGTCGGCCGTGCACTTCATTGCAGACATGACATTGGCGCTGGGTACAGTTGAATACGACTATCTCGATCCGAAGTACTGATTCCCTCTCTCCCTCCATCTCCACACAAGGAAAACCCATGCAACTCAAGGACAAGGTCGCTTTCATCACCGGCTCGGCCAGCGGTATCGGCAAGGAAATCGCCATCGTGTTCGCGAAAGAGGGCGCCAAGATCGTCATCGCCGACCTGAACAAGGACGCCGCTGACGCGACGGCGGCCGAACTCAAGGCTGCCGGCGCCCAGGCCATCGGCGTTGCTGTCGACGTGACCAGCGAAGACCAGGTGAACGCGGCGGTCGAGGAGGCGGCAGCCGCCTTTGGCGGCATCGACATCCTGGTCAGCAACGCGGGTATCCAGATCGTGCACCCCGTCGAGGAATTCTCTTTTGCCGACTGGAAGAAGATGCTGGCAATCCACCTGGATGGCGCCTTCCTCACCACCAGGGCCTGCCTGAAGCACATGTACGCCCAGGGCCGCGGGGGTAGCGTGATCTACATGGGCTCCGTGCATTCCAAGGAGGCCTCGATGCTCAAGGCGCCCTACGTCACGGCCAAGCACGGCCTGATCGGCCTGTGCAAGACGGTGGCCAAGGAAGGCGCCAAGCACGGCGTGCGCGCCAA
>JAZKEE010000029.1:0-7996 GCA_040387235.1 Pseudomonadota bacterium | reverse complement strand
GCGCCACCGAGCCGCGCACCTCCTACCTGGAGGAAAAGGCCTTCAAGGCGCGCACCCTGCTGATCTTCGGCACCGTGACCGACGTGACCGCCGCCGACGTCACGCGCCGCCTCATCGCGCTCGATGCCGAGGGGCCCGAGCCCATCGACATCATCGTCAGCTCGCCCGGCGGCCACCTCGAATCGGGCGACGCCATCCACGACATCGTGCGCTTCATCGCTGCGCCGGTGAACATGATCGGCACCGGCTGGGTCGGCAGCGCCGCCACCCACCTCTACCTGGCGGTGCCGCGCGAGCGGCGCTTTTGCCTGCCCAACACGCGCTTTCTGATCCACCAGCCCAGCGGCGGCGCCGGCGGCCAGGCCACCGACATCGCCGTGCAGGCGCGCGAGATCGTCAAGGCCCGCGAGCGCATCGCGCGCACCATCGCCCGCGAGACCGGCAAGCCGCTGGACGTGGTGCTGGCCGACATCGAACGCGACCATTGGCTCTCGGCCGAGGAAGCCGTGGAGTACGGGCTGGTGTCGCGGGTCATACAGCGCAAGACCGAGCTCCGAGGGGCCTGAGTTCCATCTCCCATCCTCGTAAGCGAATGAAACGACACCACTGCGAACCGCGCGTGTCAGGGACACTGGCATCCAGCCCACAAGGACCGCCCATGAAGAGCCTGCCCCCGGTTTCCCTTCTGACAACAGCCACCGCAGTGGCCCTTGCGGGCCTGTTGACGGCCTGCGGTGGAGGGGGCGGGGGGAACGACACCGGCGCAGGCACCGGCGGCGCCGAGTTGCCGGCGCGCGAGGCATTGATCGCCCGCGCCAAGGCACTGGAGCTCAACACGCCCTATGTTCCACCACCGGGAGACGTGCTGGAGCACCACACCGCCGGCTTTGCCAAGACCCTGTGCTCCGCCGTGTTCATCACCGGGCTGGACCCGGACGTGGCGGCCGAAAGCGTGGGCTACTTCACCGGCCCCTACGAGCAGCGCAAGCGCGTGGCCAAGCCCGTGGTGGACCGCGAGCGCAAGGAGGTGCGCATTGCCATCCCGGGCGGCACGACCGTGGTCGCACGCCACCATGGATCGCAGGGCTGCGTGGCGCTGCCACCGGGGCAGGAGAACGCGTACTTCACCCCCAGGGCCGTGCGCAGCACGCTGCCCGACGCCGCCACCCTGCCCTGGCCCATGGGCAACCTGCCGCCCACCGAAGCGCCATCCGGCTACGACACGGGTCGCGCGGCCCAGGCGGTGGATGCGGCATTCGCGCTGCCGGACGCCTACACCACGGCCTTCGTGGTGACCTACAGGGGCCGCGTCATCGGCGAGCGCTACATGCCCGGCATCACGCCCACCACCCCGCTCGAATCCTGGTCCATGGGCAAGAGCGTGGTCGCCACGCTGATGGGCGTGCTGGTGCGCCAGGGCGAGTACAGGCTCGATCAACCGGCGCCCATCCCCGAATGGCAGGCCGCGGGCGACCCGCGCCAGCAGATCCGCATCGCCGACATCCTGCACATGTCCAGCGGGCTGCGCATCAAGGCCCCGGACGACCCCGACTTTGACCCCGCCGGCACCTACCCAGACCATACGTACCTGTACACCGGGCGCGTCAACTCGTTCAACTATGCCGCCACGCGGCCGCAGCAGTGGCCGCCCAACACGGTGGGGCGCTACCGCAACACCGACCCGGTGCTGGCCAGCTACCTGGTGCGCCTGGCCGTCGAGAAACGCGGCGAGGACTACCTGTCCTTCCCCCAGCGCAACCTGTTCGACAAGATCGGCATCCGATCCATGGTGATGGAGACCGACCCCTACGGCAACTTCCTCACCCAGGGCTACGAGTACATGGCCGCGCGCGACTGGGCGCGCCTCGCAAACCTGTACCTGCAGGACGGCGTGTGGAACGGCGAGCGCATACTGCCCGAGGGCTATGTGAACTTCGTGAGCACACTCGCACCGGCCTGGGCCGCAGACAAGCGCCCCATCTACGGCGGCTTCTTCTGGCTCAACGGCACTGGCACCTTTCCCGTGCCCACTTCGGCGTACTACATGCTGGGGGCCGGCGGGCAGCTCGTGCTCATCGTCCCCTCGCACGACCTGGTCGTCGTGCGCATGGGCTTCGACAAGGGCGAGCGCCTTGCCGGCGCGGGTGTGCAGCGGGCACTCACCCTGCTCATGGAGGGGTTGCCGCGCACGCGGTGAGCCCGGGGCGGCTTGGAGGAAAGCGCACACGGTGCGTTTACCATACGCGCTTTTGCCGCAATGGCAAGCGGATGCCCGCCCTGGAGAGCCCCACCGATGAGCATTGCCCCCGAGATCCTCAACCCCCGCATGGGCGGCTACGAGCCCATCGACTGCGAAGTCCAGGACCGCGACACCCTGTACATCCTCGCCCGCGAGGACGTAACGCAGATGCCCGCCGCGCGCCAGCGCAGGGGCGGCCCGTCGGAGGGCCAGATGGCCAAGCGCCTCTTCGTGCTGCGCCTGAACGAGCCCGACAAGCCCTGGGGCCACATGCACCTGACGGGATTGGGCACAAGCATGTGCGCCATGGTCTACGCGCCCGAGTCCCAGATCGCCGTGGTGGATTCGAAATCCAAGGTGTGGATGAAAGACCCCGACAGCAATGGCTTTCAGCCGCGCATGGCATCCCGGTCCGAGGGAGGTCTCCAGGCCGGCGGCATCCAGCGTGCAAAGAGCTTCGGCGCCGAACTCATGGCCTGCACCACCAACCGCCAATTGTTCGTGCGCCAGTCAGCAGGCAACTGGGCACTGCTGGGCGAGCCGATGCCCGAGACCGAGGGCCTGAGCTTCGAAGACTTCGACCGCTTCGACGCCAACGACCTGTACGCCGTGGGCGACCCCGGGGATGTCTGGCACTTCGACGGATCGCAGTGGCGCAAACGCCGGTTTCCCAGCAAGTGGGGGCTCTCGGCCGTGTGCTGCGCAGGCGATGGCAACGTGTACATTGCCGCCGGCACCACGATCTTCCGCGGCCGGGGCACCCAGTGGCAGCGGCTGAGCACCAAGGTCCAGTTGGTTTTCCCCATCCAGGACCTGGTCTGGTACGAGGGCCGGCTCTGGGCCGGCACGCACCGCGGCCTGCTGGTGCTCCAGGGCGACCACCTGGTGGTGCCCGAGGACGTTGCGCACGAGTTCCAGCATGTCGGCGCCAACCTCGCCGTGCGCGATGGCGTGCTGCTGCTCGCCAGCACCGGCGGCGCCGCCTTCAAGCGCGACGGCCAGTGGACCACGATCTTCAGCCAGTACGACGCGCGCACCTGGTACGCCAACCACCCAGGGCAGGCATGGGAGCCGCCAGGCAAGGCGTGAAGGGGCATTCTCCCCTCCTTGCCCTCCCGCCTGGCCCCGGTGGAACTGGGCGGCCTGCGGTTTGCCGCTGGCAACCGCCACGCAGCGCCGCAATCCGCGGCACCAGGGCCTTGCGCACCACCGAAGCAGCACAACCTGTATGCTCCATCGATTCATTCACCCTCAAATCCGGCCCTCCGCATGTCAACAGCGCTTATCGTGGTCTTTGTGATCGTTGCCGCACTGGCGGCTTGCGGCGCGCTCAGCTGGAAGCTGTACGAACTCAACGAGGGTACGGCCTTCACGAGGGTGCGCTACGAGCAGCATGTGGGCCAGCTGCGGGCCGCACTCCAGGCTTCGGAGGCCAGGCTTGCGCTGGTCAGGGAGGCGTTTGAATCCCCCACGGGCGTGGCCGCCCGGGTGGGCGCCCAGCAGGAGCTGGCGGCGGCCATCCGCACCTACGCCCCCCACCTGCCCACCAGGTACCGGCACACCCTGAGCTCGCTGCAGGCGAACGAGAAGTTCTTTCTCAGCCTGAACAAGGCGGTGCCCGATCTCTTTTCGGACGCGATCAAGACGCGGCTCGACAAGCACAAGCCCATCCGCGACGACTTTTTCGAGATCGACAAAACTGATCTGATCGCAGAGGCAGGGGTGCTGCTGTTGCGGGCCAAGGATATCCTCAGCGCTGCAGACGCGCCCCCCAGCCTGGACCTGGGCGCCAAACACATCGTCGCCGCAATATCGCAAGGCCTGCAGATCGGGACCAAGCGCAGCCCCAAGCTGGCAGAAATCGTGGACGCCTGGAACGTGCAGATGGAGCCCGACGCGGCGTAGCGCAGCGTGGGGTGGACGACGGCTTGGCAGATGCAGTGATTGCGCTCAAGGCGGGGGTCTGGTGTGCGCCCTCCCGCAATGCGTCCGGGTACAAGCCGACGGGCGCGGCCCGTTGCTATCGGGCGTGCAGAAAGTAAAAGCCCAGCGTGCGCGAACCGATGACGGAACCCACCGGTGCTGCAGGATCCACATGAAACTCCGGCTTCCTGCCCCACCCCGCAAACACCTCCACCAGGCACACGCCCTCTACCTCGCCCGACAACCGGTTGTGCGTGGATGAAAACTGCAGGAATCTCGATGCCCGGATGCGCTCCACCAGGTCCTCGATGGTGCAATGTGCATCCACCGGATAGACGGCCTGCAGCGGCCCCGCCTGGTCGTCGGCGGAGCAGCAGGCATCCCTGATGACTCTGATTTCCACGGTGGGTGGATCTTGCCGCTAACCGCCAGGCCCGCGGCCGGTCCTGGCGAAGACAACGACCGCCATCAGAACATTCCCGGCGACAACAACAACATCGCAGATGCCTCGGGCTTCAAGGCCCTGCTGCGCCATGCGCCGCAGACCGGGCCTGCGCCACATCGGCGAGCAAGCCGATGAGCGTGTCCGGGCTCACCGGCTTGACCAGGTGGTGGTCGAACCCTGCCTGCATCGCCCGCTGTATGTCCTGCGCCTGCCCCCAGCCGGTGATGGCCCAGGCCTGCCGCAGGCGGGGTGAGCCCTGCGACCGGATCGCACGGCAGGTCTCGTAGCCGTTGAGCTTGGGCATTCCGATGTCCAGCAGCACCAGGTCGGGATCGAATTGCCGCGCGGCATCCACCGCCGCCTCTCCGTCGTAGACGCGGTGCACCGTGTGTCCCAGCGCCTGCAGCAGCTCTGTCAGCGCATCGGCCGCGTCCTGGTTGTCGTCCGCCACCAGGATGCGCATGGGGTCCGCCGAACGCGGGGCGTCCACCGCGTCGGCCTGGAGCAGTGCGGCCACGGCCGCCACCGAATCCATGGCGCCGACCAGCGGAAGGCGCACCTCGAAGGTGCTGCCATGGCCTACGCCCTCGCTGAAGGCGGCGATGGCGCCGCCGTGCAGCTCGATCAGGCGCCGCGTCAGGGCCAGGCCGATGCCCAGCCCGCCGCGGGAGCGCGACAGGGCCACTTCTTCCTGCGAGAACATCTCGAACACCTTTTCGAGGCGGTCCGGCGCAATGCCGATTCCCCGGTCCGTGAGCGTGATCCGGGCTTCGCTGGCCGATGCCTGGGCGGTGAGTTCGATGCGCCCCCCGGCATCCATGTACTTGGCCGCGTTGTGCAGCAGGTTCATGAAGACCTGCGCCAGGCGGGTGGCGTCGCCGTCCAGCGTGAGCGACGCGGGCGGCAGCCCCAGCACCAGCTCGTGCCGCTGTTCGTCGATCACCGGCCGGGCTGCGTCGACGGCGTCCTGCAGAATGCTGGCCAATGCCACGCGGCTGCTGCGCAGCTGGATCTTGCCCTGGTTGATGCGGCTCACGTCCATCAGGTCGTCGATCAGCCGGCTCATCGCCTTGACCTGCCGCTCGATGAGGTCGGCGGCGCGCTCGACATGCGGCGGCGTGGGCCCCTTGAGCCGCAGCAGCCGCACCGCATAGCCCACCGGGGCGAGCGGGTTGCGCAACTCGTGCGCCAGGGTGGCCAGAAACTCGTCCTTGCGCCGGTCGGCCTCGCGCAGCTGCGTATCGCGCAGCTGCAGGGCATGGGTGCGCTCCTGCACCCGGCGCTCCAGGTTCTCGTTCAGCAGGCGCAGCTCCTCTTCGGCGGCCTTGCGCTCCGCAACCTCCTGCACCAGGGCACGGTTCACCTCCTCCAGGGCCAGTGTCTTGCGGTACAGGTCCGCGAAGATGGCCACCTTGGAGCGCAGCACCGCCACGTTGAAAGGCTTGTGCAGGTAGTCCACGGCACCGCTGCCATAGCCCTCGACGACATGCTGGTCGTCGTTGAAGTAGGCCGTCAGAAAGATGATGGGGACGTGCGCCGTCTTCTTGCGCTGCTTGATCAGCTGCGCCAGCTCGAAGCCGGTCATGTCCGGCATGTTGACGTCGAGCACCAGCACGGCGAACTCGTGGTGCATCAGGGCCATGAGCGCCTCGGCACCCGACGATGCATGCACGAGGCTGTAGCCCGAGTTCTGGAACACCGCCTCCAGCACCGTCAGGTTGGAGGGCTCGTCGTCCACGATGAGGATCTTGACGGGTGCCTCGGCGCCCGGGCCTGCGGCATTCCCGCCGCTGGCGCCCTCCCCCATCGCACCGCCTGGCGATGCCGCGAACGCGGTGCGGGTGGAAGGGCTCTGTGGAGAGGACAGCATGGTCAGGCCCGAGCTTAGCGGAAAAGCCACACGCGCATGAGCGACAGCAGCTGGTTGGTGTTCACCGGCTTGGCGATGTAGTCGCTGGCCCCGGCCTCCAGGCACTTCTCCCGATCGCCCTTCATCGCCTTGGCCGTGAGCGCAAGGATCGGCAGCGTGCGAAAACGGATGTCCTTGCGGATCTCGCGCATGGTCTCATAGCCATCCATCTCCGGCATCATGATGTCCATCAGCACCATCGACAGGTCCGGCGTGCGATCGATGATCTCGATGGCCTGGCGGCCATTGGTCGCGCTGACCACCTCCATGGCGTGGTTCTCCAGCACCGACGTCAGTGCGAAGATGTTGCGCGCATCGTCGTCCACCACCAGCACCTTGCGCGAGCGCAGTGCGTCGGACGAGTTGTGCAGGCGCTCGAGCATGGCCTGCTTCTCGGGCGGCAGCGCGGTGACCACCCGGTGCAAAAACAGCGCGGTCTCGTCGAGCAGGCGTTCGGGCGACTGCACGTCCTTGAGGATGATGCTGCGCGACAGCGCATGCAGCCGCTCCTGCTCCTCCTTGCTCAGGTCCTTGCCCGTGAACACCACCACCGGCAACTGCGACCACGCCGGATCGGCACGCACCTCCTCGAGCAGCTCGAAGCCGCTCATGTCGGGCAGGCGCAGGTCGAGCACCACGCAGTCGAAGGGCTCGGCCCGAAGCGCATCCAGCGCGGCGCCACCGCTCGGCGCGGGCACGATCTCGATGTCGTCGTCGCCCAGCAGCTCCAGCACCGCCTCGCGTTCGATGTCGTTGTCCTCCACCACCAGCAGGCGCCGGCGCCTGGGCACGATGAAGTCCTTGATGCGGCCGAAGGCCGCCTCCAGGCCGGTGGTGGTGGGCCCCTTCACCAGGTAGGCGAAGGCGCCGTGGGACAGGCCGTGCTGGCGCTCCTCCTCCTGCGTGATGATCTGCACCGGAATGTGGCGCAGGGCCGGGTCGAGCTTGAGCTGGTTGAGCACCGTCCACCCCAGCATGTCCGGCAGGAAGATGTCCAGGCAGACCGCCGCCGGCCGGTACTCGCGCGCCAGCGCCAGGCCCAGGCTGCCCTTGTTGGCCACGATGCCCTTGAAGCCGTTCTCGCGCGCCAGGCCGAGCAGGATGCGCGCGTAGTGCGGGTCGTCCTCGATGATCAGCAGCACCTGGTCCTGGGCGTTGATGGCGTCCCGGTCGTCAGCCACCTGCTCTTCGCGCAGCCCGGGCAGCGTGGCCAGGGCGCGGCCGCCGGGCTGCTCGGCCAGCTCCGCCGGCAGGCGCGGGCTCATGGTGTCGCTGCCCACGTGCTGCAGCGGCAGGTACAGGGTGAACACGCTGCCCTGGCCATAGACGCTGGTGAGCCGGATCTCGCCGCCCAGCAGCACCGCCAGCTCGCGGCTGATCGACAGCCCCAGGCCCGTGCCGCCGTACTTGCGCGAGGTGCCCGCATCGGCCTGCTGGAAGGCCTCGAAGATCAGCCGCTGCTTCTCGGGCGCCACGCCGA
>JAZKEE010000028.1:0-17437 GCA_040387235.1 Pseudomonadota bacterium | reverse complement strand
CAGCCCCAAACCCCCTCAGTCTCCAAAGGACTGGGGGGTTTTGCGTTTGGGGACGACAAAATGTTGCCAGCTCCGGATGTGAGAAAAGGGCTTTGTCCGGACATCTTGGCGCCTGGCTCACCAGCACCTTCTGTGCTGCCATCTGCATGATCACTACACCATGCAGCGGCTGGGCCCAACTCTGGTGGGCTGAACTGAACCCGTTGCCGGCAGATATGCCGTGTCGGCCGCTGGAGCACGGTGTCTGCAGCGGCTGGAAGCAGCTCTTCAGGAGCCCAAGGGCTGAAACAATCCAGGCCGAGTCGCCGGCAATGGCGCCCTCGGCTGGAGAGCCACTCAGCAGCCCTGCCGCTGCCCGTCCACGAACACCAGCAGTTCTCCCTTCCCGAAGGCCGTCCACTCCTCATTGGTGGTGAGTGGCGCCGTGACGATCACGGCAACGCGGTCCGTAGCGGTGGTCTGGGTGGCAAAGTCGATGCGCACGTCCTCGTCCGACAGCTGCGCCTCGCTGAACGGGTGCTTTCGCTCGATGTAGTACAGCCCCGTGGACGCATGGGCCCACAGTGCCTGCCCATTGGAGAGCAGGAAGTTGAAGGTACCGTGGGGCGCGATGCGTGCCGCCAGCTCCTTCAAGGTGATGGTCAGCTCGGCGATGCTGGGCACGCTGGCGTGCGACTTCGCCAGCTCCTGCATGATCCAGCAAAAGGCATGCTCGCTGTCGGTATCCCCCACGGGGTGGAAGTGCGCATGCAGGCGGGGCCGGAAGTCCTTCAAGTCGCCATTGTGCGCAAACACCCAGTAGCGGCCCCACAGTTCGCGCACGAAGGGGTGGCAGTTCTGCAGGCTCACCAATCCCTGGGTGGCCTTGCGGATGTGCGCAATCACGTTGCGACTCTTGATGGGGTAGCGGCGGATGAGCTCTGCCACGGGGGAGTCCACGGCCGGCAGGTGGTCCACGAAGTGGCGCAACCCCCGGTCTTCGAAAAAGGCGATGCCCCAGCCATCGGCATGGTCGGCCGTGTTGCCACCGCGCTGTGCAAACCCGGTGAAGCTGAAGGTCACGTCGGTCGGCGTGTTGCAGTTCATACCGAGCAATTGGCACATGGTCGAAAGGGTCCGGGTCTATCGGCCTCTGGGCCTAGGGAGAAGGTGGGGTATCGGTGGGCGCCGCAGGTGCTTCGCGCAGCTGCCAGGCGGCCACCAGGGCCAGGGCGCACAGCGCAGTGAGCATCAGAAAGGTTTCGCCAAAGGCATCGATGCGGGCCGTGTTGCTCGCGCCCGAGGTCAGCGAAGCACCATGCACGCCGAGGCGCCATTCCAGCACGATACCGCACAGGCTCACGCCGGCGGCGCCGCCCAGCATGCGCAGGAAGCCGATGGCGCTCGACCCCTGCGAGATCAGCGACTTGTCCAGTGGCCGCATGGCCCCGAGGTTCAGGGAAGGCAGGATGAACCCGAGGCCAATGCGGCCCAGGATCGCAAAAGCCACCAGCATCCACAATGCCGAGCCCAGGTCCACCAGCACCATGAGCCCGAAGGACAGCGCCAGCAGGGCCAGCCCGATGCTCACCAACAGGTGCGTGGGCTGCCGGTCGGCCAGCCGGCCCACCATGGCGATGGTGATGGCCAGCACGAAGCCTGCGGGCAGCATGATGGTGCCCACGTGCGATGCCGACAGCGAAAGCCCCAGTTGCATGAACACGGGCAGCAGGTAGGTCGAGCCGAACAGCGCCGTGCCATAGATGAAGGCCACGATGCTGCCCATGGCGAATTGCCGGTACTGGAACAGCCGCAGGTCCATGAGCGGCTTGCGCCCCTGCCGCAGCTGCCGGCGTTGCCAGCCGATGAACAGGCCCGTGGCCACGACGGCACCGGCCAGCAGGAGGATGGCTTCGGTGACGGTGCCCCCATGCAGGGCCACCAGCCCATTGAGCAGGCACAGCGTGCCGGCAGTGCCCAGCGCCAGGCCGCGCCAGTCGAGTGCCTCGCCCTGGCGGTTGGCAGCCACGCCGCCCGGGGCGGTCACGGGCACGAACTTGTAGGCCAGCCACAGGGATGCCAGGCACAACGGCACCACCATGAAGAAGATCGAGCGCCAGCCGAACCAGTCGACCAGGAGCCCGCCGATGCTGGGGCCGATCGCCGGCGCCAGCACCACGCCCATGCCGAAGATGCCGCTCGCGCGGCCCTGCTCATGGGGCTGGAATGCATACAGGATGATGACGGCTGGGATGGGTTGCACCACCCCGGCCGCCAGGCCCTCGGCCACGCGCGCCAGCAGCACCAGGCCGAAGTCACGCGCCAGGCCGCCACCGATGCCGCCTGCCAGCAACAGCAGCATGGCGCCCACGTAGGTGGCGCGGTAGCCATAGCGGGACAGCAGCCATGGCGTGGTGAGCATGGAGACCGTGGTCGCCACCATGAAACCCGAAGTGACCCACTGGGCGCGTTCCTGCCCCAGGGTGAAGTAGTGGCTCATGTCGGGGATGGCCACATTGACGATGGTCGAGGACATGATCGACGCCATCGTGCCGACCATGACCGAGAGCAGCAGCAGCCAGCGGTAGCGCTCCCCATGGCGCTCGCGCAGGGCGGCGAGGGAACCGGAAGGCAACTGCGCGCTCATGGGCCGGGAACCGTGTCAGTGGGGAATCAGGTGCGCTCTGACCAGAGCTTGCCGCCGGTGGCCCAGTTCTCGCGCTTGACGTCGGTGATCAGGATGTCGACCGATTCGGGCGAGCCGCCAAGCACCTCGACGGAGACGCGGGTGATTTCTTCCACGAGCTTTCGCTTTTGCTCGACGGTGCGGCCTTCCATCATTTCGACGTGGTAAGTGGGCATGCAGGACTCCTTGGGGTAATGGTCAATGAACGGAAAAAAAGGAAATCATATCGGTGCCATTGGCGCCAAAGCGTCCGAAGCCGGCCGGGGCTGGGCGCACAAGGGGCAGATGCAGACCTTGCCACGCTCCGCTGCCGGTATGTGCACCAGGGCCTCGGGGGCCACGGTGGCGGTCATGCACCAGCAGGTTTCCGGTGGCAGCCCCGCAGCCACTGCGCACTGGTTCGCCTGCCCGCACAAGGGGCATCGCAAGGTGGTGGAAATCGGTGGGGCGGTCATCGTGGGGTGGGCGCAGCAGCAGGGTGCACCATGCCTGGCGCGCCGTGTGGCCGGCGCGCGTGGCCCATTGTGCCGCCTCTTCGTCCCTGGGACCAGCGTGGGGGCCTTTGCGTGGTGGATCGGGGCCCGAAAAAAAACGGCACCCGAAGGTGCCGCTGGAGGAGGGATCCAGCGGATCCATCTGTGCAGGGAAAAAGGGGCAGGGGCCTTTGGGCCCCGGCATTCAGGCTGCGGCCTTGAGCTTCAGACGCCAGGCGTGCAGCAGCGGCTCGGTGTAGCCGCTGGGCTGGGCCATGCCCTTGAAGACCAGGTCGCAGGCCGCCTGGTAGGCCATGCTGGTGCTGAAATGGCCGGACATGGACTGGTACAGCGGGTCGCCGGCGTTCTGGCCGTCCACGACCGCAGCCATGCGCTCGAAGGTTTCCTTCACCTGCGCTTCGGTCACCACGCCATGGCGCAGCCAATTGGCCATGTGCTGGCTGCTGATGCGCAGCGTCGCACGGTCTTCCATCAGGCCCACATTGTGGATGTCGGGCACTTTGGAGCAGCCCACGCCCTGGTCCACCCAGCGCACCACGTAGCCCAGGATGCCCTGGGCGTTGTTGTCCAGCTCCTGCTGCTTCTCGGCATCGGTCCAGTTGGGCGTGGCGGTCACGGGCACGGTGAGCAGGCCGGTCAGCAGGTTGTCGCGCTCGGCGTTCACGTCGGTCTTTTCCAGGCCGATCTGGATGTCGCTCACGTTGACCTGGTGGTAGTGCAGCGCGTGCAGGGTGGCGCCCGTGGGGCTGGGCACCCAGGCGGTGTTGGCGCCGGCCTTGGGGTGGGCGATCTTCTGCTTGAGCATCTCGGCCATCAGGTCGGGCATGGCCCACATGCCCTTGCCGATCTGCGCCTTGCCGCGCAGGCCGCACGACAGGCCCACCAGCACGTTGTTCTTTTCGTACGACTGGATCCAGGCGCTGGTCTTCATGTCGCCCTTGCGGATCATGGGGCCGGCCAGCATGGCGGTGTGCATCTCGTCGCCCGTGCGGTCCAGGAAACCGGTGTTGATGAAGGCCACGCGACTGGCCGCGGCGCCGATGCACGCCTTGAGGTTCACGCTGGTGCGGCGCTCTTCGTCCATGATGCCCAGCTTGACGGTATTGGTGGGCAGGCCCAGCAGTTGTTCGACGCGACCGAACAGGTCGCTGGCAAAGCCCACTTCGGCAGGGCCGTGCATCTTGGGCTTGACGATGTAGACGCTGCCCTTGCGCGAGTTGCGGATGCCGTTGGCACCGTGCCCCTGCAGGTCGTGCAGTGCGATGGTGGTCGTGACCACGGCATCCATGATGCCTTCGGGAATCTCGCGCTCCTTGCCCTGGGCGTCGGTGTACAGGATGGCCGGGTTGGTCATCAGGTGGCCCACGTTGCGCAGGAACATCAGCGAGCGGCCATGCAGGCGCACGGCGCCTGCCTTGCCATCGGGGGCCGTGTACACGCGGTCGGCATTCAGGCCGCGCGTGATGGTCTTGCCGCCCTTGGCGACCTGCTCGGTCAGCGTGGCCTGGATGATGCCCAGCCAGTTGCTGTAGCCCAGCACCTTGTCTTCTGCGTCCACGGCGGCCACGGAGTCTTCGAGGTCGAGGATGGTGGACAGCGCGGCTTCCAGGACCAGATCGCTCACACCGGCCGCATCGCTCTGGCCGATGGGCGTGGTGCGGTTGATCTGGATATCGAGGTGCAGGCCGTTGTGCTGCAGCAGCACCGACGACGGCGCCGCGGCATCGCCCTGGTAACCCTTGAATTGCGAGGTGTCCTTCAGGCCCGTGGTGCTGCCGTTGGCGAGCGCCACAGCCAGTTGGCCGCCTTCCACGCGGTAGCCGGTGGAATCCTTGTGCGAGCCGCTGGCCAGGGGCGCAGTGTCGTCCAGCACCTGGCGGGCGAAGGCGATGACCTTGGCGCCGCGCACGGGGTTGTAGCCCTTGCCCTTTTCCGCACTGTCGGTCTCGGGGATGGCATCGGTGCCATACAGCGCGTCGTACAGGCTGCCCCAGCGCGCGTTGGCGGCGTTCAGGGCGTAGCGGGCGTTGAGGATGGGCACCACCAGCTGGGGGCCGGCCTGGGTGGCCAGTTCGTCGTCCACGTTGGTGGTGGTCGCCTGCACGTCGGCGGGCTGGGGTACCAGGTAGCCGATCTTTTCGAGGAAGCCACGGTAGGCCACCATGTCCGTGATGGGGCCGGGGTTGGCCTGGTGCCAGGTATCGAGCTCGGTCTGCAGGCGGTCACGCTCGGCCAGCAGGGCGATGTTGCGCGGTGCCAGGTCGGCGACGATGGCGTCAAAGCCCTTCCAGAAGGCGGCGCTGTCCACACCGGTGCCGGGCAGCACCTTGTCTTCGACGAAGCGAAAGAGGGATGTGGCCACTTGCAGGCCGTAGATGGAGGTGCGGTCGGTCATGGGAGTGCCTCGGGCGTTGGATGTGAACAAATGCGGAGCCTGCCATTGCAGGCCATGCGCAGACTGTATTGCAAATGTTTGTCGTTATAAATATGCTCAAAAGCTGGAAACCAATGACTTTTACGCACAAGTGGGCGTGCGCTCAGCGCGTTCACTCACCATAATCGGCTCCATGGACAAGCTCAAGGCCTTCGAATCCTTCGTCTCGGTTGCCACCCGTGGCAGCTTGACCGCCGCTGCCAAGGCCGAAGGCGTGGCTCCAGCCATCATGGGTCGCCGGCTCGACGCGCTCGAAGAGCACCTGGGCGTGAAGCTGCTGGTGCGCACTACACGGCGCATCAGCCTCACGCACGAGGGCAGCGCCTTCCTGGAAGACTGCCAGCGTCTGCTGTCCGACGTGGCCAACGCCGAGGCCAGCGTTTCCGAGGGGGGCGTCAAGGCCACGGGGCACCTGCGCATCACGGCGCCGGCAGGTTTTGGCCGCCGACACGTGGCGCCGCTGGTGCCGCGCTTTCGCACCGAGCATCCGGACGTGACGATCTCGCTCAACCTCAGCGACCGCGTGGTGGACCTGGCCGGCGAGGGCTTCGATTGCGCCGTGCGCGTGGGCGACCTGCCCGATTCGTCGCTGGTCAGCGTGCGCATCGCCGACAACCGTCGCCTGTGCGTGGCCACCCCAGGCTACCTCAAGCACCACCCCGCCCCGCGCCACCCGGGCGAGCTGACCTCGCACGATTGCCTGACGCTGTCGAGCGAAGCCTCGCAGACACGGGGCTGGGCCTTTCGCATGCCGCTCGAAGGCGGTGGCACCGAGGTCGTGCACCTCAAGCCCGGTGGGCCGCTGGATTGCTCGGACGGACAGGTGCTGCACGACTGGTGCCTGGCCGGTTACGGCATTGCCTGGCGCAGCACCTGGGAGGTTGAGGCCGAGATCGCCGCTGGCCGCCTGGTGGAGGTGCTCGAAGACTTTGCCGCGCCACCCAATGGCATCTATGTGGTGTTTCCCCAGCGCAAGCACATGCCGCTGCGCGTGCGGCTGTGGATCGACTTCCTCAAGCACCACTACGCACAGCCCGCGTTCTGGCGCGGGATACCGGCGTCCTGATCAGGGCCTGGGGCCGTGCTCCGGGATGACTGGCGCAGGCCATGGCAGACTGCACCCTCCATGTCCGAGCCCACGCTCCTGGTCGCCGACGACCACCCTCTCTTTCGCACGGCCGTGCTGCACGTGCTGCACGAGCGCCTGCCCCAGTTCCGTACGCTGGAGGCGGCCAGCGCGGCCACGCTGGGCGCGGCACTGCAGGAACATCCCGAAGTCGAACTGGTGCTGCTGGACCTGAGCATGCCTGGTGCGCGTGGATTCTCGGCCCTGCTTCACGTGCGCGGGGAGTACCCACAGCTGCCCGTGGTGATCATCTCGTCCAATGACCACCCGCGCGTCATCCGCCGCGCCCAGCAGTTCGGTGCTGTGGGCTTCATTCCAAAGTCCGCGCCCGCCGAAGCCATGGGCGAGGCCATCGAGGCGGTGCTCGCCGGCGACAGCTGGTTCCCGCCCATGGCGGCCGCGCGCTCCGAGGCCGATGCCGAGTTGGCCGCCCGCCTGGCGCAGCTCACGCCCCAGCAGTTCCGCGTGCTGCTGTGCCTGGCCGATGGCCTGCTCAACAAACAGATCGCGGGCGAACTGGGCCTGGCCGAGAACACCGTCAAGGTGCATGTCACCGCCATCCTGAAAAAGCTCGCCTGCCACAGCCGTACCCAGGCCGCGGTGCTGGTCAAGAGCCTGGAGACCGAGGACGCTGCGTCCACCTGATCCCGCAGCCATCCCGCGGCCTCCTATCTCTCCCGCAGGCGCAGCAAGGTCTGGCTCATCAGGGCCCGCAGTGCAGGCGCGCGCACGGGCTTGGCGAGAAAGCCCCAGCCACGTTCGGCGGCCTGGCGGCGCAGCGTGGCATCGTGCTCGCCGGTGACGAGGATCACGGCAGGCGCCTGGCCCCAGCGCTGGCACAGTGCGGCATACACATCGGGGCCGTGGTGGCCGCCGCCCAGGTGCACGTCCAGCAGCACCAGCTGCGGCGCCTTGCCAGGTTGGGCATGGTCCAGCGCTTCGGTGGCGCCACCGGCCTGCGGCACCTGGCAGCCCCAGCGCTCCAGCAAGGCCCGGGTGGCGGCACAGGTCGGGCCATCGTCTTCGATCACCCAGGCGCTGCTGCCTTGCAGCGGGGCATCGTCGACCGGTTGCTGTGCGGCGGCAGGGGCGGCGATCTGCTGGCGCTGCAGGGCGGCCGGGTCCCCCAACGGAACGCAGACCCAGAACACGCTGCCGCGCCCCAGTTGTGAGCGCAACCCGATGGGGTGGCCCAGCAGGCGCCCCAGGCGCTCCACGATGGCCAGGCCCAGGCCTGCGCCCCTGTCGTCGGCACGACCCTCGTCCAGGCGGCGGAACTCCTCGAAGATCTCGCGCTGCAGCGCTTCGGGGATGCCCGGCCCCTGGTCGTGCACCTCGATGCGCAACTGGTCGTTGCCCGCACGGCGGCAGCCCACCACGATGCGCCCGCGCCGGCTGTAGCGGATGGCGTTGGAGACGAAGTTCTGCAGGATGCGGCGCAGCAGGTTCTCATCGGTGCGCACCACCTGCCGCGTGGCCACGCAACTGAGCGTGAGGCCCTGGCTTTCTGCCAGCACACCGAAGTTGTGGGCCAGCACCTGCAGCAGCGGGCCCAGGGCCACGTCGTGGATACGCACGTCGAGCTGGCCAGACTCCATGCGCGAGATGTCCAGCAGGCTGTTGAGGATGGCGTCCTGCGCGGCAAGGGCCCCGTCGATGCTGTCGGCCGCATGCCGGCCGGCCTCGTCGTGCAGGTGGCTGCGCAGCAGCGAGCTGAACATGCGTGCGGCGTTCAAGGGCTGCAGCAGGTCGTGCACGGCGGCGGCCACGAAGCGGGTCTTGTAGCGGTTGGCCTGCTCGGCCTCGCGCCGTGCGGCGTCCAAGTCACGGGTGCGGTCGGCCACGCGCTGCTCCAGTGCATCGGCCAGCGAGCGCAGTTCGCGCGCGGCGTTCTTGTAGCTGGTGATGTCGGCATAGCTGGTCACAAACCCCCCCTCGGGCAGGGGGTTGCCCCGGATCTCCAGCACCGTGCCGTCGTCCTTGGCGCTCTCGTGCAGGTGGGGCAGGCCGCTGCGCAGGTGCGACAGCCGCCGGTCGATGGAATCATCCACCGGGCCGGGGCCCAGCAGGCCACGGCGGGCGTTGTGGCGCAGCAGGTCTGCGATGGGTTGACCCACCCGCATCAGGTCGGCGGGATAGCGGAACAGCTGCACATAGCGCGAGTTCCAGGCGACCAGGTTCAGGTCGGCGTCGATGATCACCACGCCCTGCGGCAGGTGCTCCAGGCTGCGCGACAGGCCCGTGTCGGCCTGTTGCGCCGCCTGCACGATACCGTCCTGCGCGGTGCGCAGCTCCTGGGCGTGCTGCTGCAGCACGGTCTCCAGCTCCTGGCGGCTGCGCTGGCGCAGGGTGGCCAAGCGCTGGCGCTGGCGCACGAACAGCACCAGCAGGGCCATCGCCAGCCAGCCGCCTCCGCCGGCCGCCGCGGCCCAGCGGCTGTCCGCCACGCTGCTGTGGGTCTCATGCACCAGGTGCAGCTGCCACGGCGTGCCGGGCAAGGGCTGGGTCTGCCACAGCAGCCGGCCGGGCAGGCCAGGCAGGTCGGCGCTCTGCATGCGCACCAGGCGGCCGCCGTTGTCCATGTGGTCGACCACCCGGTAGTCCAGCGGGCGCAGCGGCTGGTCGGAATACTGGCGCGTGGCGGCCAGCTCACGCTGCTCCACGTCGGTCAGCGGTTCCAGCAGCCGGTAGCGCCAGGCATCCTGGCTGGCGAGAAAGACCACGCCGTGTGCATCGGAGGCCAGCACGATGTCCGCCGTCTGCAGCCATTCGCGTTCCAGCTCCTGCAGCGCGATCTTGATCACCACCAGGCCGAGCGGCTCGCCCTGGCCATTGCGGATGGCCTGCGACAGGAAGTAGCCAGGCTCGCCCGTCGTCACTCCGATGCCGTAGAAGCTGCCGCTGCCCTGGGCCAGCGCCTGCTGCACGTAGGGGCGAAAGCTGTAGTCCACGCCCACGTTGCTGGTGGCGGTGCGCCAGTTGCTGGCCGCCACGGCCAGGCCTTCACGGTTGATCAGGGTCAGGGTGGACGATTGGCTGGCGCCGTTGGCCCGCTCCAGCTTGAGGTTGAGCTGCTCGACCTGCGCCGGGCTCTGAGGGCGGCTCAGCGCGTCGTACAGCTGCGCGTCCAGCGCCAGCACCTCCGGCAGGGTGCGGTAGCGGTCGATGCGCTGGCCCAGCGTCTGCCCATACAGGGCCAGCTGGCGCTGCACACTGTCGCTCTCTTCATACAGCGAATGCCGCCAGGCCCATTGCCCGGCCACGAACATGCTGCCTGCCACGCCGGCGAGCAGGATCAGCACAGTCCAGAACTTGCGGCGGTGGGACGGGGTCATGGCTGGGGAGGTTGGTGGAAGGCGCCCGCAAGCGTGCGTCTGGTGCACAAGGGAGTGTGCCGCACCTTTCTCGGTCGCTCAGTATTTACCCTAGGTTCTGCCCGCGCGCTCCCTATGGCGGCGCTGGCGACTACTACCAATTAGCTATCTGCGGAAACAGCGTGCAGCGGTACAAACAGCACCCTCGACGCACCCCGGTGGTGCAGTTTTCGTGACTTCTGGAGTCCCCCATGCACGCCATTCCCACCCAGGCCGCCCAACCGGCGCACCTGCCGTTTTACCGCCAACTGTACTTCCAGGTGGTGCTCGCCATCGTCCTGGGGGTGCTGCTGGGCTACTTCGAGCCGGCGTACGGCGAAGCGCTCAAGCCACTGGGCGACGCCTTCATCAAGCTGGTGAAGATGATCATCGCCCCGGTGATCTTCCTGACCATCGTCACCGGCATCGCGGGCATGTCGCAGCTCTCCTCCGTGGGCCGGGTGTTCGGCAAGGCCATGGCGTACTTTTTGTTCTTCTCCACACTGGCACTGGTCATCGGCATGATCGTGGCCAACGTGGTGCAGCCCGGCGCGGGCATGAACATCAACCCCGCCGACCTGGACCAGACCGCCGTGAAGAGCTATGTGGCCAAGTCGCACGAGATGACGCTCACCGGCTTTGCCATGGACATCATCCCCAAGACCCTGATCAGCCCCTTCGTGGGCGACAACATCCTGCAGGTGCTGCTGGTGGCCGTGCTGTTCGGCATTGCGCTGGCCATGGTGGGTGAGGCCGGCCGTCCCGTGCAGAACTTCCTCGAAGCCCTGACGACCCCGGTGTTCAAGGTGGTGGGCCTGGTGATGAAGGCAGCCCCCCTGGGGGCCTTCGGTGCCATGGCGTTCACCATCGGCAAGTTCGGCCTGGGCTCGCTGGTCAACCTGGCCTGGCTGGTCGGGTCTTTCTACATCACCTCGTTGCTGTTCGTGCTGGTGGTGCTGGGCTTCGTGGCGCGCATGTGCGGCTTCTCGGTGCTCAAGCTGTGCCGCTACCTCAAGGCCGAGCTGATGCTGGTGCTGGGTACCTCGTCCTCAGAATCGGCCCTGCCTTCGCTGATGGAAAAGATGGAAAAAGCCGGCTGCAGCAAGTCCGTGGTCGGCCTGGTGGTGCCCACGGGCTACTCCTTCAACCTGGACGGCACCAACATCTACATGACGCTGGCCGCGCTGTTCATCGCCCAGGCGACCAACACCGAACTGTCCCTGGGCCACCAGATCGCCCTGCTGCTGGTGGCCATGCTCAGCTCCAAGGGGGCGGCTGGCGTGACCGGCGCGGGCTTCATCACCCTGGCCGCGACCCTCGCCGTGGTGCCTGAAGTGCCCGTGGCCGGCATGGCGCTGATCCTGGGCGTGGACCGCTTCATGAGCGAATGCCGCTCGCTGACCAACTTCATCGGCAACGCCGTCGCCACCGTGGTGGTCTCGCGCTGGGAAAACGCGCTCGACTACGACCGCCTGAATGCCGCGCTGGACGGCCATCCGCTGCCGCCGGCTGCTGCTTCCGTATTGGCACCCGTGGTGCCGGCCGATGTGGCCGCCGTGGCGCGCACGGTCGCCTGATCGCTGGCAGGCCCCGTTGCGGGCCATGGTTTTGCAAGAAGGGGCGTGCCTGCACGGGCATGCCCCTTTTTTCCATACAACCGCCGGCCCAGGAACGGGTCAGGAAATGCGCCTACTTCTTCCAGGCTGTTCCTCGCGCACAATCGCCGCGAAACTGCGCAACAACAAAGGATCCGCGATGACCCTCGAAGCCGTATTGGCCGCCCTGCACATAGTGGCCATACTGACCCTGGTGGTGTTCCTGTCGAGCCAGGCCGCGCTGTGCCGCATCGAATGGCTCAATGCCGCGGTGGTGGAGCGCCTGGCGCGGCTGGATGCGATCTACGCCGCGTCGGCCATGGTGCTGGTGGCCACGGGGCTTGCGCGCGTGTTCTTTGGCGTCAAGGGCATGTCCTGGTACATCTCCCAGCCCATGTTCCATTTCAAGATCACGCTGGTGGTGGCGATTGCCGTCCTGTCCATCTTCCCGACCATCGCCTTCAGGCGCTGGCTGCGCAAGCTGCGCGCCGATGGCACCCTGCCGGACGCCGGCGAAGTTGCCAGGGTGCGCCGCCTGGTGATGCTGCAGGCCCATGCAATCCCGGTGGTGGCCGTGATCGCGGTGTTCTGGGCCCGCGGCTGGTAAGCCCACGAAAGATGGCCCTCACGCTCCGCCGCTGCGCGGGTCACTGCCCCCCGAGGGGGTGTTTCCATCTCGGGGCGGCGCGGCGATGAAAAAACCCGCCGGGCACAAGTGCCGGGCGGGTGGGTGGCAGGAGCCGGCGCTGCGGCTGGCTCAGCAGATCACTTCTTCAGACACTCGCTCATGAAGGCCTTGCGCTCGTCGCCCTTCTTGCCGGTGGCATCGGCGTTGCAGGTCTTCATCTTGTCCTGCTGGGTGGCAGGCTTGTTGGACAGGCAGGTCTTCATGAAGGCCTTGCGCTCGTCGCCCTTCTTGTCGGCCGCCTCGGTATTGCAGGTGGCCATCTTGGTCTGTTGCTTGGTGGGGGCGGCCGCAGAGGCTGCAGGTGCGGCCGGGGTGGCGGCTGCCGCCGGTGCAGCCGCCTTGGCGGGCGCCGCAGGGGCATCGGCAGCATGTGCTGCGCCCAACGAAAGAACCAGGCTCAGGGCCGCGAGGGAGAGAAGCTTTTTCATATAGTGCTCCGGTGGTGAGGGCATCCAATGCAATCCGCATCGGATTGCCCGATTACAACGTACGGACATCGGGCCGCGCTGACATGCCTGCCCGGCGGCAAGAATTCTTTACGATCTGTTGCGCTGCTGCACCGGCCGAAGCGGGCATTTGGTGGCGCGGGCAACACACCTTCCCAAGGTGGTGACCGGGCCGCCCCGTAAAATCGCCCGATGCTCTCTGTCAAACACGATCTGCTGGCCGCGCTCGCGGCCGAGCTGGACACCCTTTCCCCTGGCGCTGGCGCCAAGGCGGCGTTCGAATCCCCCAAGGTGGCCGCGCATGGCGATTTCGCCTGCACGGCCGCCATGCAACTGGCCAAGCCGCTCAAGCTCAACCCGCGCGCGCTGGGCGAACAGCTCAAGACCGCGCTGGAGGCCACGCCCGCCTTCACGCGCTGGGTCGAGGCCATCGAGATCGCGGGCCCCGGCTTCCTGAACATCCGCTTGAAGCCCGCTGCCAAGCAGGAGGTGGTGCGCGAGGTGCTGGCCGCTGGCGAGCGTTTCGGCTTCCAGGCCGACCGCGGCGCCAAGGTGCTGGTCGAGTTCGTCTCGGCCAACCCCACGGGCCCGCTGCACGTGGGCCATGGCCGACAGGCCGCCCTGGGCGATGCCATCTGCAACCTGTTCGCCACGCAAGGGTGGGGCGTGCACCGCGAGTTCTACTACAACGACGCGGGCGTGCAGATCCATACGCTCACGCACAGCACGCAGCTGCGCGCCAAGGGCTTCAAGCCCGGCGACGAGTGCTGGCCCACCGACTCCGAGAACCCGGCCAGCAAGGCGTTCTACAACGGCGACTACATCCAGGACATCGCCAACGACTTTCTGGCGAAGAAGACCGTCAAGGCCGACGACCGCGAATACACCGCCAGCGGCGACGTGGACGACGTGGAGTCGATCCGCCAGTTTGCGGTGGCCTACCTGCGCAACGAGCAGGACAAGGACCTGCAGGCCTTCAACCTGAAGTTCGACGAGTACTACCTGGAGTCCAGCCTGTACACCAGCGGCCGCGTGGAGGCCACGGTGAACAAGCTGGTGGCCAACGGCAAGACCTACGAACAGGACGGCGCCCTGTGGCTCAAAAGCACGGACTACGGGGACGACAAGGACCGGGTCATGCGCAAGCAGGACGGTACCTACACCTACTTCGTGCCCGACGTGGCCTACCACATCGCCAAGTGGGAGCGCGGCTACACCAAGGTCGTGAACATCCAGGGCACGGACCACCACGGCACCATCGCGCGCGTGCGCGCCGGCCTGCAGGCGGCCGAAGTGGGCATTCCACAGGGCTACCCCGACTACGTGCTGCACACCATGGTGCGCGTGGTCAAGGGCGGCGAAGAGGTCAAGATCAGCAAGCGCGCGGGCAGCTACGTCACGCTGCGCGACCTGATCGAGTGGACCAGCAAGGACGCGGTGCGCTTCTTCCTGCTCAGCCGCAAGCCCGATACCGAGTACACCTTCGACGTGGACCTGGCCGTGGCGCAGAACAACGACAACCCGGTGTACTACGTGCAGTACGCGCATGCGCGCATCTGCTCGGTGCTGCGCGCTTGGGCCGACCAGGGCGGCGGCGATGTGGCCTCGCTCCAGGGCGTTGACCTTTCGGCGCTCGAAGGGCCGCAGGCCCAGGCGCTGATGCTGCAACTGGCCAAGTACCCCGAGATGCTCACTGCCGCGGCCGACGGCGAAGCACCGCACGACGTGACCTTCTACCTGCGCGACCTGGCCGCCAGCTACCACAGCTACTACGATGCCGAGCGCATCCTGGTGGACGACGAGGCCGTCAAGCGTGCCCGCCTGGCCCTCGTCGCCGCCACCGCGCAGGTACTGCACAATGGCCTGGCTGTGCTGGGCGTATCGGCTCCGGCCAGAATGTAAGCAAGCAACCACTACCATGAAGAACAAGCAACTGGGCGGAACCATCATCGGCTTTATCGTGGGCGTGATCTTCGGCCTGGGGGCCGCGCTGGCGGTCGCCGTGTACGTGACCAAGGTGCCCGTGCCTTTCCTGAACAAGGGCGGCGCCCGTGGTACCGACCAGGACGCCGCCGAAGCGCAGAAGAACAAGAACTGGGACCCGAACTCGCCGCTGTATGGCAAGAACCCGGCGCGGCCTCCCGCGGCGGCGGCTTCGGCTCCCGCCACGGCAGGTGTGGCCCCGGCGCCTGCGCCTGTCGCCTCGGCACCTGCCGTGGCAGCGGTGGATCCCCGGGCAGCCGCCTCGTCAGCCAAGCCTGCCGTCGCAGCCACCAAGCCCGGCAGTGCCGACCCGCTGGGTGATCTGGCGGCTGCCAAGGCCGCCGCGGCGCCCGGCAACAGCGCGGACCCCTTTGACTACTTCGTGCAGGCCGGCGCGTTCCGCACCCAGGCCGATGCCGATGCGCAGCGCGCCAAGCTGGCCATGCTGGGCTGGGAGGCCCGCGTGAGCGAACGCGAGCAGAACGGCCGCACAGTGTTCCGCGTGCGCGTGGGCCCCTTCACCAAGCGCGACGATGCCGCCCAGCTCAAGGACAAGCTCGACACCACGGGCGTCGAATCCGCCCTGGTGCGGGTGCAGCGCTGATCATCTGCCTGCCTGAACTTTTTTCGGGGGCATGGCTCACACCCCCAACACCAGACCAAGGAGTGTCACTTTCATGAAACGCCGCGAGTTTTCCCTGTCTGCCGCCTCCGCCGTGGCCGCATCCGCCCTGGCCCTGCCTGTGGCCACCCCCGCACTGGCGCAGGCGCGCCAGTTCAAGGAGGGCAAGGACTTCAAGAAGCTCGACAAACCGCTCACGCCCGATGCCCCTGCGGGCAAGGTCGACGTGATCGAGTTCTTCTGGTACGCCTGCCCGCATTGCAACGCCTTCGAGCCCACGCTCGAGGCCTGGATCAAGGCTGCCCCCAAGGACCTGGCCATCCGCCGCATTCCCGTGGCCTTCAATGCCAGCTTCGTGCCCTTGCAGAAGCTGTATTTCACGCTCGAAGGCATGGGCAAGGTCGAAGCCCTGCACGCCAAGGTCTTTCGCGCCATCCATGTGGAAAAGGTCAAGCTCGCCAAGGACGATGAAATCCTGGCCTGGATTGCCACCCAAGGTGTGGACATGGCCAAGTTCAAGGAAATCTACAGCTCGTTCACCGTGTCGAACCAGGTGCGCCGCGCGTCGCAACTGCAGGATGCCTACGGCGTGGAAGGCGTGCCCTCGATGGGCGTGGCCGGCCGTTTCTATACCGATGGCACCATGGCCGGCAGCATGCCCACCGTGCTCCAGGTCGTGGAATACCTCGCTGGCGTGGCCCGCAAGGGTTGATTGCCTGTTGCAGGCGCGATGCCTGCCCGAGTCAAAAGCCCGCTGATGCGGGCTTTTTTCATGGCGTGTCGCCGTGGGTGGCTACAATGATCTGCAAGATTCGTGCCCTATGAACTACCGCATCCTCCCGACCCTCCTCCTCTTCTCGGCCCTGGCCATGGTCCAGACGGCGGTCCACGCCGAAAAGGCCGACCGCAACAAGCCCATGAACATCGAGGCCGACGCACTGCGCCACGATGAACTCAAGCAGACCAGCGTGTTCACCGGCCGGGTCGTCATGACCAAGGGCACCATCGTGCTGCGCGGTGCGCGGCTCGACGTGCGCCAGGATGCGGACGGCTACCAGTTCGGCGTGGTCACGGCCGAGCCGGGCAAGCGCGCCTTCTTCCGCCAGAAGCGCGACACGCTGCCAGGCGCGCCCGACGAGTTCATCGAGGGCGAGAGCGAGGTCATCGAGTACGACGGCCGCGCCGACAACGTGAAGTTCATCACCCGCGCCGAACTGCGGCGCTTCCGCGAATCCACGCTGACCGACGAGATCACCGGGCAGGTCATCGTCTACAACAACCTGACCGATGTGTTCACCGTGGATGCCAAGCCGCGCGGCACGACCAACGCCGCCGGTGATTCGCCGGCCCCTGGTGGCCGCGTGCGCGCCATCCTGTCGCCCAAGGAGACACCGGCTGCGGCACCTGCCGCGCCGGCGTCCGGCACCGTTCTGCGTCCCAGCAACACCCTGAGCGGCGGCGCCAAGTGAGCGGGCCTGACGTGAGCACCGTCGCCGGGTCTCCGGCGGATAGCCGGCTGGAGGTGCACCACCTCGAAAAGTCCTATGGCAGCCGCAAGGTCGTCAAGGATGTGTCGCTGGTCGTGCAAAAAGGCGAGGTCGTGGGGTTGCTCGGCCCCAACGGCGCGGGCAAGACCACCTCGTTCTACATGATCGTGGGCCTGGTGCGCAGCGATGCCGGCGACATCCGCATCGATGGCCACTCGGTGGCCCACATGCCCATCCACCGGCGCTCGCGCCTGGGCCTGTCCTACCTGCCGCAGGAAGCATCGATCTTCCGCAAGCTCACGGTCGAGGAGAACGTGCGCGCCGTGCTCGAACTGCAGCGTGGCGAGGACGGCCAGCCGCTGCCGCGCCAGGCGATCGAGGAACGCCTCACGGCCCTGCTCACGGAACTGCGCGTGGAGCACCTGCGGGCCTCGCCCGCTCTGGCCCTGTCCGGTGGTGAGCGTCGCCGCGTGGAGATCGCCCGCGCGCTGGCCACGCAGCCGCGCTTCATCCTGCTGGACGAGCCCTTTGCCGGCATCGACCC
>JAZKEE010000027.1:0-18697 GCA_040387235.1 Pseudomonadota bacterium | reverse complement strand
CCCACCAGGTCGGTCATGGCCTGGGCCGCGCCCTTGTAGGGGATGTGGCGCAGCTTGATGCCGGCGGCGTTTTCGGCCAGTTCACCCGACAAATGGGCCACCGTGCCGTTGCCGGAGTAGCCCAGGGTGATGGCATCGGGCTTGCCCTTGGCGGCGGCCACCACGTCGGCAAAGGTCTTGTAGGGCGAGTTGACGGGTGCAGCGATCACGATGGGCGAGGACGACACCAGTGCGACGGGTGCCAGGTCCTTGAGCGGGTCGTAGGGCAGCTTGGGGTAGAGCGTGGCATTGATCGCCAGGTTGCTGGTCTGGCCCATGACCAGCGTGTAACCGTCGGGAGCGGACTTGGCGGTGGCGTCCACGCCCAGGTTGCCGCCGGCACCGGGGCGGTTGTCCACGATCACGTTCCACTTGTTCTGGTCGGCGAGCTTCTGGGCCACGGTGCGGGCGATCATGTCCGTGCCGCCGCCGGGCGGGAACGGCACGATGAGGCGGATGGGCTTGCTGGGGTAGGCGGCTTGCGCCAGGGCCGCGCCGGCGGGCACGGCTGCGGCAGCGAGGCCCACGAAGGCGGCGCACAGGGCACGCGAAAGCGATGTGAAGGCAGGCATGGATTTGTCTCCGTTGTGGTGGTTCGTCACGCCGGCCTGCATGGCCCGGCGCCGTGGGTGCGACTTTACGCAGACGTTTCAACCCATACAATGCAGTTGCACACCATGAAACGAATTCCGCCATGAGCAACAGCCCTCGAAAGCCCTCGACTCTCGCTCCGGCATCGGTTCCGGCGAACCCCGAGCCCCCCGCTACCGCCGCACCGGACAAGTCCGGTGAGTCCGGCGGTGTCATCGCCGTCACCCGCGCCCTGCAGGTGCTGGAGGCTTTTGCGCTGGGCGAATCGAGCCTGCCCCTGGCCGAGCTGAGCCGGCGCTGCGGCCTGCACAAGACGACGGTGCTGCGCCTGGCACGCACGCTGGCGCAGTCGGGCTTCATGGTGCAGCGCGAGGACGGCGACTGGCGCCTGGGCCCCGCGGCTGGCTGGCTGGGCGCGCGCTACCAGGCAGGCTTCGACGTGCAGAACGTGCTGGAACCTGCGCTGCGCGAGCTCACCCATGCCACGGGCGAGAGCTCCGCCTTCTATGTGCGCGAGGGCCAGGTGCGCACCTGCCTCGTGCGCGTGGAAGGACCCCAGGCGCTGCGCCACCATGCGCGCATGGGCGAGGGCCTGCCGCTGGACAAGGGCTCACCGGGCCGCGTGATCCTGGCCTTCTCGGGCGAACCGGGCAAGGCCTACGAAGAGATCCGGCAAAAGGGCTACCACTGGTCCATCGGCGAGCGCGAACAGGGCGTGGCCACGGTGTCGGCGCCGGTGTTCGGCATGCACTGGCGGCTGATGGGTTCGGTGTGCATCTCGGGCCCGGCCTCGCGCCTGCCCGCCGAAAAGCTCGAGGCCTTCGCACAGACCGTTGTGGCAGCGGCCACGCAGTTGTCGTATGCACTGGCGGGGAACACGGCAGCGCGTTCGCACAGCCCCGTGCGCGCCACCCACTGGCATCCGTGATACTGATGGCAGAAAACCCAAGGAGACCGAAGTGACCCGCTACCCCTTCCCCTCGCTCGACACCCTGCCCGAGGACATCCGCCTGCGCATCCTCGAAGTGCAGGAGAAGGCTGGCTTCGTGCCCAACGTGTTCCTGGCCTTCGCCCGGCGCCCGGCCGAATGGCGCGCGTTCTTCGCCTACCACGATGCCTTGATGCTCAAGGAGGAAGGCAGCCTCACCAAGGGCGAGCGCGAGATGATCGTCACCACCACCAGCGCAGCCAACCAGTGCCTGTACTGCGTGGTGGCGCATGGCGCCATCCTGCGCATCTACGAGAAGAAGCCGCTCGTGGCCGACCAGGTGGCGGTGAACTACCGCAAGGCCGAGATCAGCCCACGCCAGCGCGCCATGCTCGACTTTGCCATGAAGGTCTGCGAGCGCTCGCACGAGATCGAGGACTCCGACTTCACCACGCTGCATGCGCACGGTTTCGACGACGAGGACATCTGGGACATTGCAGCCATCACCGCCTTCTTCGGGCTCAGCAACCGCATGGCCAGCTTTGCCGGCATGCAGCCCAACCCCGAGTTCTACCTGATGGGCCGCGTGCCCAAGGCCAGGACGGCCGCCTGAGGCGCCCCATGCAGCCGACCTGCTTCCTGGCTGCAGGGCTGTATGCAGCCAGCGCTTTCACAGCCTGCTGTGTCCACGCAGCCTCCAGCGGCTTTGCACCGGGCAGCGGCACGCTGGATGCGCGGCCCTTGCCGGTGCAGGTGCCGAGCGGCGCACTTTCGCCCCTGTCGAGCACCATGCCGCCCCTGCTGCTGCGCAAGGGCACAGCCGAGCCCGTTTATTACCTGGCGGCGGGCCTGGGAGTGCCGCGCTACGGAATAGCTGACCTCCCTGGTGCCGGCGCCTGGCGTGTGGAGCCCGATGCCGACTGCGCCCGCCTGGTGCCCGTGGCACTCGACGAGGTCAAGCAGCCGGCCGTGCAGCCCGTCACCGCGCAGCAGAACGCTCTGCCCCTGCAGTGCGCCGCAGCGTTCGAGGGCAGTTGCACCAGCCGCGACCAGCGCCTGCGCGTGGGCACCGCGTTCCAGGGATCCCGGCGCACAGCGCGCACCGGTGGCGGCTTCTTCGGCACCGAGGGACAGATCACCGCCAGCTTCTACACCGGCATTCGCACGCTGACCATCGAGCACCTGCCCTCGGGCCGCCAATGGCGCATGGACGAGGCGCTGCAGGACTCGGCCGGGTACAGCGCGCCGCAAACCGCCATCCGCTACCTGCCGGAGCTGCAACGCGTGCTGTTGCTGGGCGTGAGCAATGGCCCGGAAGGCGCACAGGGTCGCTGCATCACGCTGCCATCGGGCTGAACCAGGCGGAGGCAGCGCTCATACGGATTTGCATTCAATTGCATAACTAGGCGGGAAGCCGCAGACAGTGCTGTCACACGGCAAGGCGAACCACCGACGTTAGCCGCTTGAAGGCAAAGCCGTATCAGGCGAAGTTGCCTTGCGTTTCGGCAGGGCTTGTGCGCTGCACGAGCAGGGCTGTCGCAGCCTCCACAGGCATGGGTCGGGCATACAGATAGCCCTGCACCTCGTCGCAGCCATGGGTCTTGAGAAAGTCACGTTGCTCGGTAGTTTCCACACCCTCGGCGATCACGCGCAGCCTGAGGCTCTTGGCCATGGCGATCACGGCCGAGGCAATGGCTTCGGCCTCGTCGTTGCCATGCCTGCCCAGGTCCAGGACGAAGGATCGGTCGATCTTGAGCTTGCTCACCGGGAAGCGACGCAGGTAGCTCAGGCTGGAGTAACCCGTGCCGAAGTCGTCGATGGCGATCTGGATGCCCTTGTCCACCAGCTGGCGCAGGATGTCCACGGCGGCATCGGTGTTGGCCATCAGCGTGCCCTCCGTCAGCTCCATCTCGAGCGCGCCGGCGGGCAGGTCGAACTCCGACATCACGCGGCCCACCTCGTGCAGGAAATCAGGCGCCTGGAACTGTACCGCCGAGAGATTCACGGCGATGGGCAGGGGCACCAGCCCCTCGGTGCGCCAGCGTGACCAGATGCGGGCCGCCTCGCGCAAAACCCAGTTGCCGATCTCCGCAATCATCCCCGAGGATTCGGCAATGGGAATGAACCGCGCCGGGGACACCGGTCCGCGCGTCTTGTGGGTCCAGCGCAGCAGTGCCTCCATGCCCACGGCCCGGCCCTCGGCCAGGGTGAACTGGGGCTGCAGGTGCAGCTCGAGGTCACCGACGTCGATCGCCTGGCGCAGGTCCACCGCGAGCAGCATGTCGTCGTAAGCCGAAGCGTTCATCTCGGGCGCGTACAGGCGCCAGGTGTTGCGCCCGTGCGCCTTGGCGATGCGCATCGCGGCCTCGACGTTGTGCAACAGGTCCTCGGCAGTGCGCGCATGCTCGGGGTAGCTAGCGATGCCGATGCTGGCCGTGGGGGAGACCGGGTGCTCCTGCGGCCCAAGCCGTATGGGTGGTGCCAGCAAGGCCCGCACCTGGCTGATCAGCAGGGCATGGGTGACGGGGTTGCCCGACAGCACCAGCATGAATTCGTCGCCGCCATAGCGGTACAGGCCCTTGAGGTCGGCAGACAGCCCCTGCAGCCGCCGGGCCACCTCGACCAGGAGCACATCGCCCTGGGCATAGCCGAAAGATTCGTTGATGCCCTTGAAGCGGTCCAGGTTGACCAGCGCCAGCGACAGGCTGTTGTGGGGCGATGCGGCCTGGGCATCGACACCGGCGATGTACTGCGGCAGCTCCTGCTCCAGCCGGGCCCGGTTGGGCAGCCCCGTGACCGGGTCATGGATGGCCAGGTACTGCGCCCGGCTCTCGGCCTGCCTAAGGCGTGTCAGGTCCGTGAACAGGTCCACATGCTGCTCCACCTGGCCATCGGCACCGCGGTGCGCACAGACCAGCAGGCGCGCCGGAAAGACCGAGCCGTCCTTGCGGCGGATCTGCATCTCGCCTTCCCAGAAGCCCTCCGCCTGCAGGATGGTCCTCGCGCGCTCGACTCCCGCGGGATCAACCCCCGCGTTGAGGATCACCGTGGGTTGCCCCTGCAGGTCCTCGAGCGTGTAGCCGGTGATCTTGGTGAGGTGGGGGTTGATCGAGACGACGCGCTTGTCCCGGTCGCCGACCACGATGGCGACGGCGGAGCGGTCGAAGAAGCTCGCGGCCACGCGCAGCTGCGTTTCCACCTCGGCCTGGCGCGTGATGTCGCGGCCCATGCCCACGTAGTAGCGCCGGCCCTCCGACTCGAAGCAGCCGACGGTGCCTTCCAGCAGGAAGGTACTGCCGTCGGCGCGCAGGCGGGGAATGCGAACCTGGCGCGACTCGCCTGGCTGCATGGCCTCCAGGATGGCTGCCTGCTCCGCGGCGTGGTCCGGCGGCCGCAGGCGCTGCGCGTTCATGCCGATGAGCTGCTCGCGCGGGTAGCCATACACGTCGACCGTCGCCTGGCTCACGTCGAGGATGGTGCCGTCGTTGTCGGTCAGGAAGAAGATATCGGTCGAGCCACGCATCACCTGCTCGTAGTGTCGGCGAAGCCCGGCCTCGCGTGCGGTGCGGCGGTGGTGGTCGCCGCGGCGCCAGGCGGCGTAGAGCAGCGCGCCGAAGAGGATGAGAACCCCCACCCCGAGGACCAGCAGACCGCTGCGGCTTTCCACTGCCGCATACACCGCCGCCTCAGGCATCAGGCTCAGCACCATCCACGATGGCAGCAGGATGTTCTGGCGCCGGGCCATCACCGGCACGCCATCCCGGTTCAGGCCCTGCGCTATAGAGACACCGGGCTCGGTCAGCAATGCCTCCACCACGGGCCCGGACGGGCGCAGCGGCTGCAACCTGGGCCCGGTGGCCGAGGAGAGGAACTGCAGGCCGCGCGCGTCCCGGTGCACCAGGATGGTCTCGCCAGCCCAGTTCGGCGGCTTGGCCTTGGTGAGCGTATCCACCAGCCACTGGAGGTCCATTTCCATGTACAGGACATGGCCCGTTCCCCGGGTACTGTCGGCAATGCTGCGCACCAGGGCCATGCGCAGTCCCGCGTCCCCTTCGGCGGGAAGCTCGATCCAGCGCGGGTATCCGCCCGTTCCGGTCTGCGCCACCCAGGCCCGCTGCTGCGCGTCCAGAGCGGCGCCGCTGCTGAAGACGGCCTCACGCGTGCCCACATCGACGACGGCAATGCTGCGGTAGCCGTATACGCGCCGCATGCCTTCGAGGTGCTTGTGGATGAAGGGGGTGTACTCGGCACGCTCGGCCTCGCTTTGCCACCAGTGGTCGAGCGCCTTGACCAGCAGCGGGCTGGAGCCGATGGCCTCCGAATCGCCCGAGCGCTCGGCGAGCCAGGTGTCCAGGGCATGGGCCGACAGCTCGGAAGTGACGCCCAAGGCCACAGACGCTGTCTGTTCCGCAGCCCGCCTGCCCTGCAGATGCAGGGCGATGCCCAGCGCAATGGCGCCAGCCACGAAGACTGCGAAGGCAACGGGCACTGCCCAGCCCCCCTGCCGGGCGCCAGATGGCTCAGCGGTGCGCGCAGGACTGCTGTCTGTGGCCATGGCCAAAACCCCTCGTATCGGAAAGCTGCGTGGCCAATATGTCGCCAGCTTCCCCGTTTCTTCGATGAATCCGCGCAACCACCGTCAGCTGTGCGAACCCCGTGTGCACCCATTTAGTCCGATTCACCAAGGGGTGTCAAGGGCCGAAAACTCGGGGAAGGCCGCCCACCCGGTGTGCATCAGCCCTGGACGATGGCCAGCATCCAGTCCGGCAGGGCCACCGCCTTCTTCTGCGGGAAATCCACCCAGATGGTGGTGGCACCGCCGGCGGCACAGACCACGCCGGGCTGGTTCACCCGCTCCATCGTGCCCCAGGTCTCGAAGGTGGTGCGGCCCGGGTCGCTCACATAGAACTTGAGCAGCACCTCGTCCGGGTACTCGAGTTGCTGGTAGAAGTTGCAGAAGGCGTTGACGATGACCGGCCCCTGGCCCGTGGGGTCGGGGTTGCAGCCTGCCGACACCATCCAGTCGATGCGCGCCGTCTCCAGGTAGCGAAAGTACACGGTGTTGTTCACATGGCCCATGGCGTCCATGTCGCCCCAGCGCACGGCAAAGCGCATCTCGTGCACCAGCTTCTTCTTTTCGGGGATTTCAATCTTCATCGGTGTGCCTTGATGGAAGCGAGGATGCCCAAAGTGAACAGCACCACAGCCGCCCACTGCGCTGGCGAGGGCCAGCGCCCATCCCACGCGAACGAATATACGAGAGCGAACAACGTCTCGCTCACGATGA
Source organism: Pseudomonadota bacterium (assembly GCA_040387235.1). Taxonomy (GTDB): domain Bacteria; phylum Pseudomonadota; class Gammaproteobacteria; order Burkholderiales; family Burkholderiaceae_C; genus Acidovorax. Next base: position 11,852 of record JAZKEE010000027.1, on the reverse strand, counting down.
GCTGCCCGCACAGGCTGGCAGACAGCCGCTGGCTGGCGATGTTCCACAAAATGGTGGCCAGCCAGCTGGAGCCAAAGCCCAGTGCCAGGCATACGGCCACAAAAACCCCGAACCCCGGCTGCACGGCCAGTGCTGGCAGGCTGGAGCCGCCCACCAGCCACAACAGCAGGCCGCCCAGCCCCGTGGCCACGCCCAGCCAGTTGGCCCAGTCGGTGGCGCGCACCTCGGGGTGGCGCTTGAGCCATGCAGAGTTGAGGATGGCGAAGGCCGTCCAGAACACCAGCGCCACCAGCGCGATGCCGATGCCGCGCCAGTAACTGCCGGCGCCTGCAGCCCCTGCATCCCCATGCGGAACCTCGGCCATCAGCGCGAGGCCGGCCACGGTGAGCACCAGCCCGGGCACCAGTGCGGCCCAGCGCAGGCCGTGGGGCTTGCCCAGCAGCATGACCCAGACCGGAATGGTGCCGATGATCAGCGCCGGCATCTCGGCCCCGGCATCGCGGATCGCCCAGACCAGCAGCAGGTAATAGCCCGTGAAGCCGAGCACGGACAGCCACAGCGCCGCCCAGGCCTGGGCAAGGGTGGGCCGGCGCGGCTTGCCCTTGAGGCCCCACAACAGCATGCCGACCGCCACCGCGCCGTAGGCCACAAAGCGGCCCGCCGTCAGGTCCACCGAGGCAAACGTGCCCGCCATGTGCGGCGCCACGAACACCAGCCCCCAGAGCGCGCCGGCGGCGAGCCCGGCCAGGATTCCGGTCAGCATCGGTGCAGACGGCGCGGCCTACACCGCAAAGCCATCGTCTGCCGCAATCACGGCCCCGTTGATGAAATGGCTCTGGTCGCTGGCCAGCATGATGATCAGGGCATCGAGGTCCTCGGGGCTGCCCACGCGCTTGCGCGGCAGCATGGCGATGAGCTTCTGGCCCTGCTCGGTCTGCCAGTGGCGGTGGTTGATCTCGGTGTCGATGTAGCCCGGGCAGATGGCATTGGTGTTGATGCCGAACCGGCCCCACTCCATGGCCATGGCCTTCGTCATCTGCACCACGGCGGCCTTGCTCATGCAGTAGGCACCGATCTGAGGCAGCACCTTGAGGCCGGCCATGGAGGCGATGTTGATGATGCGCCCGCCCGTGAAGCTGCCAGGGGCTGCGCCGCGCGAGCGCGCCAGCATGCGCTTGCCCACCTCCTGCGCGACGAAGAAGGCGCCCTTGACGTTGGTGTCGAAGATGAAGTCGTAGTCGTCGGGCGTCACGTCCTGCAGGCGCTGCGTGGTGCTCACGCCCGAGTTGTTGACCAGGATGTCGATGGATCCCATCTCGGTCTCGGCATGGGCCACGGCGGACTTGATGGAGGCATGGTCGGTCACGTCCAGTTCGATCACATGGGCATCACCGCCCTCGCCCTCGATGCGGGCGCGCAGCTCCTTGAGCTTTTCGATGCGGCGGCTGGCCAGCACCACCCCTGCTCCCGCACGCGAAAGGGTGCGCGCGAACTGGGCCCCCAGTCCGCTGGAGGCGCCGGTGATGAACGCCACGCGGCCGGATAGATCGATGCTGTATGCCATTTAGAGAGCCTCCACTGCAGAAAAAAGAACGGTCGTTCGATTGTCCGAAATCCATGAATACAATCAGTCTCCAGGCAGACAGGAACCAGGGTCCTGTCCGAAGACAATCCACACGATATCAAACGCCCGACGAGAAACCCATGACGAACGAAGAAATCCTCGCCCAGTATGGTCCCCGTGAAGCAATGGAATACGACGTGGTCGTCGTGGGCGGCGGCCCCGGCGGCCTGGCCACCGCCATCCGGCTCAAGCAGATGGCTGCCATCAATGGCAAGGACATCTCCGTCGTGGTGCTCGAAAAAGGCTCCGAACCCGGCGCGCACATCCTCTCGGGCGCCATCATGGACCCCAAGGCCCTGACCGAACTGATCCCCGACTGGAAGGCCAAGGGAGCGCCCCTGAACCAGCCCGTGACCGACGACGCGATGATGTTCCTGGGCGAGAAATCGGCCTTTCGCGTACCCAACGTGTTCCTGCCGCACAACTTCCAGAACCACGGCAACTACGTGGTGCGCCTGGGCAACGTGGTCAAGTGGATGGGCGAGCAGGCCGAAGCCCTGGGCGTGGAGATCTTCCCTGGCTTTCCGGCCGCCGAAGTGCTCTACAACGAGAACGGCTCTGTCAAGGGCGTGGCCACGGGCAACATGGGCATCGGCAAGGAAGGCGAGCCCACGGCCGACTTCCAGTTGGGCATGGAACTGCACGCCAAGTACACCATCTTCGCCGAGGGCTCGCGCGGCCACCTGGGCAAGCAGCTGATCTCGCGCTTCAAGCTCGACGCGCACTCCGACCCGCAAAGCTATGCCATCGGCATCAAGGAGCTGTGGGAGATCGACCCGCAGCGCCACCAGCCCGGCTTCGTGATGCACACCGCCGGCTGGCCGATGGAGAACGACACCTACGGTGGCGCCTTCCTGTACCACCTGGACGACAACAAGGTCACGCTGGGCTTCATCACCGGCCTGGGCTATTCCAACCCGTACCTGAGCCCGTTCGAGGAATTCCAGCGCTGGAAGACCCACGCCAACATCCGCTGGTACCTGGAGGGCGACGAGTCCAAGGGCATCAAGCCGGCCAAGCGCATCAGCTACGGCGCGCGCGCCATCACGGCCGGCGGCCTGCTGAGCCTGCCCAAGACCATCTTCCCCGGGGGCGCGCTGATCGGCTGCGACGCGGGCTACCTCAACGTGGGCCGCATCAAGGGCAGCCATGCCGCCATCAAGTCCGGCATGCTGGCCGCCGAAGCCGCCTACGACGCCGTGGTGGCCGGGCGCCAGCACGATGAGCTGAGCGCCTACCCCGAGGCCTTCGAGAAGAGCTGGCTGCACACCGAGCTCAACAAGGACCGCAACTTCAAGAACTGGTTCAAGAAGGGCCTGGTCACCGCCACCATCATGAACGGTCTGGAGCAGTTCGTGCTCAAGGGCAACATCCCCTGGACGCTGCACCGCGACAAGCCCGACCACGTGCACCTGAAACCCGCGTCCGAGTGCAAGCCCATCATCTACCCCAAGCCCGATGGCAAGCTGACCTTCGACCGGCTCTCCAGCGTGTTCATCAGCAACACCAACCACGCCGAGAACCAGCCGGCCCACCTGACGCTCAAGGATGCGAGCGTGCCGGTCAACATCAACCTGGCCAAGTACGCCGGCCCCGAAGCGCGCTACTGCCCGGCAGGGGTCTACGAGTTCGTGCCCGACGTGGCCAAGGGCGGCGATGCCCAGCGCCTGCAGATCAACGCGCAGAACTGCGTGCACTGCAAGACCTGCGACATCAAGGACCCCACGCAGAACATCGTCTGGGTGACGCCCGAAGGCGGCGGCGGCCCGAACTACTCGGGGATGTAAGCACCGTCCACAGCGCGCCAAAGAGGAAGGGCCTGCATTGCAGGCCTTTTTCTTTTTCCTGCGCTGATCCGGCTACGCGGCCTGCAGCTGGAACTGCCCCATCGCCCCGGCCAGGCGGTTCGCCTGGTCCTGGAGGCTCTGCGCCGCGGCGGCGCCCTCTTCCACCAGCGCGGCGTTCTGCTGCGTCATGTGGTCGAGCTGGTCCACGGCCTGGCTGACCTGGCCGATCTGGCTGCTCTGCTCGCTGCTGGCGGCATTGATCTCGGACATCAGCGTGGTCACCTGCTGCACGCTGGTGACGATGTCCTGCATGGTGGAGCCGGCGGTGACCACCAGGCGGGCGCCGTCGCTCACCCTGTCCACGCTGGTGGCGATCAAGGCCTTGATCTCCTTGGCGGCATTGGCGCTGCGGCCCGCCAGGTTGCGCACCTCGCTGGCCACCACGGCAAAGCCCCGGCCCTGCTCGCCGGCCCGGGCGGCCTCCACGGCAGCATTCAGCGCCAGGATGTTGGTCTGGAAGGCAATGCCGTCGATGATGCCCACGATGTCGGCGATCTTCTTGCTGCTGGCATTGATCTCATCCATGGTGCGGACCACCTCACCGACCACATCCCCCCCCTTCTTCGCCACCTGGGCGGCGCTGTGTGCCAGGGTGTTGGCCTGGCGGGTGCTGTCGGCGTTGGCGGCCACGGTCTGCGCCAGTTGCGCAATGCTCGCCGCCGTCTGCTGCAGGCTGCTGGCGGCGTGCTCGGTGCGGGCGCTCAGGTCGGTGTTGCCCGCGGCCACCTCGGAGCTGGCGACGTGGATGGATTCACCCGAGTCCCGCACCTCGGTCACCACGTAGTGCAGCGATTCGACCATCTTGTTGAGTGCAGTGAGCAGTTCACCGATCTCATCGGTGCGGTCCGTGGCCATGCGCACCGTGAGATCGCCCTGCGCCACCAGGGCCGCCGCGTCCGATGCCTGGCGCAGTGGCAGCACGATGGAGCGGCGCAGCAGCCAGCCGAACAGCGCCGAGAGTCCCACCACGAAGGCCACGGCCAGCGCGCTGACCCACTGGGCGCGGGAGGCATCGGCGATCATCGCATCGGCCGCGGCGACCGAGGATTTTTCGGATTCGGCCAGCAACTGGTCGATGGTCCTGAGGTACTGGGTCAGCGCCGCGGCATGCTCCTGCAGCTCCTTCTGGCTGATGACCTTGGACTCGAGTGCGTTCTGCACCAGGGTATCGCGCAGGGCCGCATACTGCTGGCGCTGCGCCTGGGTCTGCTTCCACGCGGGCACGGTGCTTGCCGCCGCAGCCGATGCGGCCAGCGCTTCGTCGATGCGCTTGCGCATGCCCTCCTCGGCCGCCAGCTGCGTGCGCATCTCGGCCACCAGGGGGAACACGTCGGTCGAACTCGTGGCCCGCAGCGCGATTTGGCCGATGTGCACCGACTGCGTCTTCCACTCGCGCACCGCGCGCTCGATGGGCAGCTGTTCCGCCGTGAGCAGCGTGGCCTGGCGCGTCGTTCCCTGGCCGGTGAGCCAGGTCGTGGAGCCGAGCAAGGCCACCGCACAGCCCAGGATGCCGAAGGCAGCCGCCAGCTTCTGGCCCACGCTCAGGGTGCGCCTGCCGCGCGGGGAGGTGGCGGCCGAGGATGATCGCGCGTTCTGGCTGTCCTGGGGCCGGGTAGGCAGCGCAGCAGCATGGGAGGCCGTGACGGCAGGGGTGCGGGTGGCACCGGCCGTGGCGGGAAGGTAGTTCATGGCTTTCTCCGTGGTGTTGCGTTTCATCCGCCCCATCACACGACGGGGCGGCATGCCTTTGCGTTGCAAGCCCTGTGCCACAACGCAGGGGCCGCAACGCGGGCGTCAGGCGGTGTCAGTCTGCGATCGCGCACTCGCCGAAACCGCCGCCGCCCGGCGTGGAAATCTCGAACACATCGCCCGGCTCCATGAGCGCAGCGCCGATGTGCGCAAGGTCTTCCACCTGCCCGTTGGCGCGCAGCACCCGGTTGAGCCCGGTAAGCCCCGCCTGCCCGCCGGCCATGCCGAAGGCCGGCTTGATACGGCCGTTGGACAGGATGCTCGCGGTCATCTGCTCCAGGAAGCGCACACGGCGCACGCCGCCATTGCCTCCGCTCCAGCGGCCCCTGCCCCCCGACCCCGCGCGGATCTCGTAGCTGTCGAGCACCACGGGGAAGCGGAACTCCAGGATCTCGGGGTCCGTCAGGCGCGAGTTCGTCATGTGCGTCTGCACCACGCTCGTGCCTTCGAAGCCGCGCACCACCCGCCCCTCCCCATCGAGCACCGCACCTGCACCACTGCCGCCCGCGATGGTCTCGTAGTACTGGTACTGCGCATTGCCGAAGGTGAAGTTGTTCATCGTCGGCTGGCTGCCCGCCATGACACCGAGCGCACCGAACAGGGCATTGGTGATGCAGGTGGATGTCTCGACGTTGCCCGCCACCACCGAAGCCGGAGGATTCGGGTTGAGCATGGACCCCTGGGGGATGATGACCTGCAGGGGTTTGAGGCAGCCGGCGTTGAGCGGGATGTCATCGTCCACCAGGGTGCGAAAGACGTAGAGCACGGCCGCCATGCACACTGCGCGCGGGGCGTTGAAGTTGTTGACCTGCTGGGCGCTGGTGCCGGCAAAGTCGATCACTGCGCTGCGCTCGGCCACGTTGACCTGGACCGAAACGCTGATCTGCGCGCCGTTGTCCAGCGGCAGCGTGAACTGGCCGTCCTTGAGGTGGGTGATCACGCGGCGCACCGACTCCTCGGCGTTGTCCTGCACGTGGCGCATGTAGGCCTGCACGACATCCAGGCCGAACTGGTCCACCATCTTGGAGAGCTCCTGCACGCCCTTTTCGTTGGCGGCGATCTGGGCGCGCAGGTCGGCCAGGTTCTGGTGCGGGTTGCGGCTTGGATAGGGGGTGGTGCCACCGCCGGTGGCCAGCAGGTGGCGCACGGACTCCTCCTGGAAGACGCCCTGCGCCACCAGCTTCACGTTGTTGATCTGCACGCCCTCTTCCTCGATGCGCGTTGAGAACGGGGGCATCGATCCAGGCGTGGTGCCGCCGATGTCCGCATGGTGGCCGCGCGAGCCGACGTAGAAGGTGGGTTCCTTGCCGCCCGCCACATACACCGGAGTGATCACGGTGACGTCCGGCAGGTGGGTGCCGCCGTGGTAGGGGTCGTTGAGCATGTACACGTCGCCCGGCTGCATGCTGCCGGTGTTCTCGCGGATCACGGTCTTGATGCTCTCGCCCATGGAGCCCAGGTGCACGGGCATGTGCGGGGCATTGGCGATCAGGTTGCCGGTGGCGTCGAACAGTGCGCAACTGAAATCCAGGCGCTCCTTGATGTTCACCGAGTAGGCCGTGTTCTGCAGCTGCAGGCCCATCTGCTCGGCGATGTTCATGAACAGGTTGTTGAACACCTCCAGCAGCACCGGATCCACCGTGGTGCCTGCCGCGTACTGCACCGTGCGCGCGGTTACGCGGTCGAGCACCAGGTGGTCGAGGTCCGTCAGGCGCGCCAGCCAGCCGGGCTCCACTACGGTGGTGGTGTTCTTCTCGGCGATGATGGCCGGCCCGGGGATGGTGTCACCAGGCTGCAGGTCCTCGCGCACCACCAGGGCAGCGTCGTGCCACTGGCTGCCCGAGTACATGCGCACCGTCTCGCGCCGGGGGTGTTCACGCTCGGCGTGCAGGGGCAGGCGCGGTTCGGCCGGCGCATCGCCGGGTATCACGGCCTCCACCGACACGGCTTCGACCACCAGCGACTTGCCCACCATCAGGAAGGCGAAGCGCTGGCGGTACGCGGCCTCGAAGCCGGCCTGCACGGTGGCGATATCGCCGAAAGGAACGACGAGCGCAGAATCGGTGCCTTCATAGCGCACGTGCACGTTGTAGCGCACCTGCACGGGGTGCTGACTGACCTGCTGGCGCTCCAGTTCAGCCTGGGCCGCGGCGCCCAGCACCTCCAGGCGCTCGGCGATCAGGGGCAACGAGGCCTCGGCAAGCGGCAACTCCACCGCCTGCTCGCGGATCACGGTCTGGTCCGCCAGCCCCATGCCGTAGGCGCTCAGCACGCCCGCCAGCGGGTGCACGAACACGCGTGTCATGCCCAGGGCGTCAGCCACCAGGCAGGCATGCTGGCCACCGGCCCCGCCAAAGCACTGCAGGGTGTAGCGCGTCACGTCGTAGCCGCGCGCCACCGAGATCTTCTTGATGGCGTTGGCCATCTGCTGCACGGCGATCTGGATGAAGCCCTCGGCCACCTCCTCGGGCTGGCGCTTCGTCTGCACCGCCAGCTCCGCGAAGCGGGCGCGCACGGCCTGCGCGTCCAGCGTCTCGTTGGCCGCGGGGCCGAACACGCTGGGGAAGTAGCTCGGCTGCACCTTGCCCACCATCACGTTGGCATCGGTCACGGCCAGCGGGCCGCCGCGGCGGTAGCTCACAGGGCCGGGATTGGCGCCTGCGCTCTCTGGTCCCACCCGAAAGCGGGCGCCGTCATAGCTCAGCACCGAGCCGCCACCGGCGGCCACGGTGTGGATGCTCATCATGGGGGCACGCATGCGCACGCCGGCCACGTGGGTCTCGAACTCGCGCTCGAACGCACCGGCGTAGTGGCTCACGTCGGTGGAGGTGCCGCCCATGTCGAAGCCGATCACGCGCTGGTGTCCCGCCAGGCCGGCCGTGCGCGCCATGCCCACGATGCCGCCGGCCGGACCGGACAGGATGGCATCCTTGCCCTGGAAGGTGTTGGCATCGGTGAGGCCACCCGAGGACTGCATGAAGAACAGCTTGACCCCGGGCATCTCGCTGGCCACCTGCTCCACGTAGCGGCGCAGGATCGGCGAGAGATAGGCGTCGACCACGGTGGTATCACCCCGGCTTACGAACTTCATCATCGGGCTGGTCTCGTGCGAGGTGCTGATCTGCGTGAAGCCCACCTCACTGGCAATGCGCTTGGCGGCCTGCTCATGCTCCGTGTAGCGGTAGCCGTGCATGAAGACGATGGCCACGCTGCGCAGGCCCCGGCCCCAGGCGGCCAGCAGGTCGCCGCGCAGGCTGGCTTCATCGAGCGGCTGCATCACTCGGCCATGCGCGCTCACGCGTTCGCGCGCCTCGACCACTTCGGTGTAGAGCAGCTCGGGCAGCAGGATGTGGCGGTCGAAAAGGCGCGGGCGGTTCTGGTAGGCGATGCGCAGTGCATCGCGAAAGCCGCGCGTCGTGACCAGCAGCGTGGGCTCGCCCTTGCGCTCGAGCAGCGCATTGGTGGCCACGGTGGTGCCCATCTTCACGCACTCCACGAGGGCAGGTGTCACGGCTTCGCCGCGCTGCAGGCCCAGCAGGTGGCGGATGCCGGCAACGGCCGCGTCCTTGTACTGCTCGGGGTTCTCGGACAGCAGCTTGTGCGTGACCAGCGTGCCGTCGGGGCGCTTGCCGACGATGTCGGTGAAGGTGCCGCCCCGGTCGATCCAGAACTGCCAGCGGGGAATCTGTACTTGGGGTGTCATGGTGGTCATGGTGGTTCCAATGGGAAAGAAATGGGGTGAAAGCCGCGTCAGGCCAGCGCTGCGCTGGCCGGGGCCAGGCGCTGCATCACCTGGCGCAGGGCTGGAATGGGGGGTACGGTGGCCAGGGCCTGGTCCAGTGGGCACCAGGGCCCGCCGAGCGCCATGGCCCAGGCCATCACGGGCAGGATGTCGGCGGGCGGCAGGGTCTGCATCGCCTCGATCACGATGCGCAGCTCCTGCGCCAGCCGGTTGCCGGGCGCAAAGCGCCAGTGGTACTGGCCGCAGCCCACGCGCACGGCGCGGCTGTCCTTCTCGGTCATGGCGACCAGCCAGTCGCAATGGAAATCCGCGCTGTCCGGTGCCGGCGGATCGGCCAGGCAGAAGGTGTAGACGTTCTCGAAGCTGCGGTTGAAATTGCGCACCAGGGTCTCGGCGATGGCCTCGCGGCCCTGGGCCGAGGGCGGGAAGATCATCCCGCCCTGGCGCATCTCCATCTGCAGCAGCGCGCCACCGGCGAAGGCCTGGGCGATCAGGTGCGGGCGGTTGGCGTCCTTGGCCCGCAGGTACATCTCGATGGTGTGGGTGGGGGTGTGCATGGTGTGACTCCTGGAAGTGCGCGCAGGAAACTCAACGCTGCGTGTAGTACGGAATGAAGATCTGGTTGGCCTCGCCCCCCACGGAGCGCACCCACTCGCGCGAGAAACGCTCGCCCAGGCGCTTGAGTTCGGTGTCGAGCTCTGCGGAGGCACGGTCCACCTTGATGCCCTTGCGCTGCAACTCGCCCACCGACTCGTCGGCGACGGCCTGGCTCATGGCCCAGCCGCGCGCCTCGGCATCGCCGGCAGCCTTCGTCACTGCCTGGCGCACCGCCGGCGGCAGCGCCTCGAAGGCCTGCAGGTTCACGAACACGATGTTCTTGGGGAACCAGGCGTTGATGCCGTAGTAGTGCCGGATCTGGCCCCAGACCTGGTTCTCCACCCCGGTGAGGGCCGAGGTGATCATGGAGTCCAATTGGCCCGCGGACAGGGCCTTGTTGACCTCGACCATGGGCACATCCACCGTGGTGGCGCCCAGCATCTCGGCAATGCGCACGGTGGCGGGGTTGTAGGTGCGCATGCGCGTGCCCTTGAAATCGGCCGACGAGCGCACGGGCGCAATCGAGAACAGCCCCTGCGGCGGCCAGGGCACGGCATACAGGGCCTTGATGCCCTTGCGGGCGAAGTGCCCATCGATCAGGGGGCGCTGCAGATCCCACATGCGGCGTGCGTCTGCGTAGCTGCGCACCACGAAGGGGATCGCGTCGGCACCGGCGATCGGCATGTCGCGCACCAGGCTGGTCATGATGGTTTCACCCGCCTGGGCCTTGCCCTCCTGCACCGCCTGGGGAATGTCGCCGAGCTTGAACAGGGCGTTGTTGGCGTGCACCTCGATGCGCAGGGCGCCCGAGGAGGCACGCTCCACATCCTGCGCAAACTGCACCACGTTGCGCGTGTGGAACGACTCGGCGCGGTAGCCGGTGGCCAGTTTCCACTGTGCCTGGGCGTGCACCATCGGGGCCACGGCGAGCGCGGCCAACCAGACCATGTGTTTCATGGCAAGCTCCTGAAGGGGGACGGGAGGCCGGTGCAGCAGCGCCGGCAGACACAGTGGAAGGCGCGAGGCCTACTTGGATACACCCATGACGAGGTCAGGGACGATGGTGACGATCTGCGGGAAGACCGTGATCAGGCCGATGCACACCACCAGGCAGAAGAAGAACGGGATGGCCGCCTTGGCGATGAGGTTGCTGTCCTTGCCCGTCATGTTCTGCAGCACGAAGAGGTTGAAGCCCACAGGCGGCGTGACCTCGGCGATCTCGACCAGCAGGATCACGAAGATGCCGAACCAGATCAGGTCGAACCCGGCCTTCTCGATCATGGGCATCACCACCGCAGCGGTCAGCACGATCATGCTGATGCCGTCGAGCGCCGTGCCGAGCACCAGGTACACCCCCACCAGGCAAGCGATCAGCGCATAGGGCGACAGGTGCATGGAGTCCACCCACGTGGCCAGCTCGCGCGGGATGCCCGTGAAGGCCATGGTCTTGGTCAGGAAGGCGGCGCCTGCCAGGATGAACATGATCATGCAGCTGGTGCGGGCCGAGCCGGACAGGCCCTCCTTGAAGTTCTGCCAGGTCAGCGCCCTGCACCATGCAGCCAGGGCCAGGGCTCCTACGACGCCATAGGCCGCGCACTCGGTCGCCGTGGCCCAGCCAGCCACCAGGGACCAGCAGATGAACACGATCAGCAGCGCACAGGGAATCAGGTTGCGTGACAGGTGCAGCTTCTCGCGGAAGGTCAGCTCTGGCTCGTCCGGGGGCATGCGCTCCTTGTTGCGCACCGACCACCAGGCGATGTAGCCCGAGAACAGCAGCATCAGCAGCAGCCCGGGCAGAAAGCCCGCCAGGAAGATGCGGATGATGGAGGCGTCGGCCGCCACGGCGTACACCACCATGGTGATGGACGGCGGGATCAGGATGCCCAGGGTGCCGGCCGTGGCCAGCGAGCCGATGGCGATATTCTCGTCGTAGCCGCGCTTCTTGAGCGCCGGCAGCGAGACCTTGGCGATGGTGGCGCAGGTGGCCGCCGAGGAGCCCGAGACCGAGCCGAAAATGCCACAGCCCAGGATGGTGGTGTGGAACAGCCGCCCGGGCACCTTGCCGAGCCAGGGTGCCAGGCCGCTGAACATGTCCTCGCTGAGCCGGGTGCGGAACAGGATCTCGCCCATCCAGATGAACAGCGGCAGCGCCGCCAGTTCCCAGCTTGCATTGCTCTCCCAGAAGGCGGAGAAGAGGTTCAGCCCGGCATGGCTGTTGGTGAAGAAGGCCTGCCCGATCCAGCCGCAGATGGCCAGCGTCATGGCGATCCAGACACCGCCGGAGAGCATGAGC
>JAZKEE010000026.1:0-13247 GCA_040387235.1 Pseudomonadota bacterium | reverse complement strand
GAGCGCTTGTTGCGCGACTGCACCTGCCACCAGACGGAGGTGCCCTCCTTGATCAGGCGCCAGTTGCGCAGCGGGTCGCCCGATTCAGGCGCCTCGATCTTGATGACCTCGGCGCCGAAATCTCCCAGCGTCTTGCCGCAGAAGGGGCCGGCGATCAGCTGGCCCATCTCGATCACGCGCACGCCCTGCAGGGCGGCGGCGGTAGGTGTTGCACCCATCGTGTTCTTGTCTCCAATGTCGCAGCCTGCGGGATCAGGCCTGTATGTGTTGACCCGCATGATGCGCACAGTTGTCCCCGGTGCAAAACGCTGATGCAACAACCCACCATCGCAAACGGGCATGGCAAACAGTGAGCGTTGTTACCATTGGCGCATGAAGCTCGACCCCGTCTCCCTGCGCCTGTTCGTTGCCGTGATGGAAGAAAGCACCATCGCCGCCGCCGCCGCTCGCGAGCACCTGGCCGCGTCGGCCGTGAGCCGGCGCCTGGCCGACCTGGAAGACGCCCTGCACGTGGCGCTGTTCACCCGCAGCAACAAGGGCACCGAGCCCACGGCCGCGGCCTATGCCCTCTTGAACCTGGCGCGCGGCGTGCTCAACGACCTGGACGGCATCGCCACGCAGATGCGCGACTATGGCGCCGGCCTGCGCGGCCATGTGCGCGTGGTGGCCAACATTTCGGCCATCAGCCAGTTTTTGCCGGCGCAGCTGCAAAGCTTCATGGCCCTGCACCCGCAGGTGGACGTGCGGCTGCAAGAGCAGATCAGCACCGCCATCGCCCAGTCGGTGGCCGAGAACGCGGCCGACGTGGGCATCCTCAACCACGGCCACTATGGCGACCGCGTGGTGCAGTTGCCCTACCGCACCGACGAGCTGGCCCTGGTGGTGCCGCGCGACCACGCGCTGGCACGGCGCAAGTCGGTGCGCCTGGTGGATGCCCTGCCCTACGATTTCGTGGGTGCGCACCCGGGCAGCGCCATCAACAACCAGTTGACCAAGGCCGCTGCCGAAACCGGGCTGCCGCTGCGCCTGCGCATGCAGGTGACCAGCTACGACGCGCTGTGCCTGTTGATTGCCGCGGGCCTGGGCGTGGGCGTCATGCCGCGCGGCAGCGCCGCCCTGTACAAGGGCAGCCAACCCATCCGCGTGGTCACCCTGAACGAGCCCTGGTCGCACCGCCAGCTGGTGCTGTGCGTGCGCTCGGAAGAATCGCTCTCCAGCGTGGCGCGCCTGCTGGTGGACCACCTGCGCGCCCCTGGCGAAGGGCCTGCCGCATGACCAGCCCCGCCCTGCCCCCGCTGCAGTGGGACGTGTTCTGCCAGGTGATCGACAACTACGGCGACATCGGCGTGTGCTGGCGCCTGGCCAGCCAACTGGCCGCACGTGGCCAGCGTGTGCGCCTGTGGGTGGACGATGCATCGGCCCTGGCGTGGATGGCACCAGCGGGATGCCCCGGCGTAGAGCTGCGCGCCTGGGGCGGCGCACCTCCCGCCGAGCACGGGCCGGTGCCCGACGTGGTGGTCGAGGCCTTCGGCTGCGAGATCCCCGAAGCCTTCCTCGCCTGGGCCGTGGGGCGAGCGCAAGACCGGCAGCAGCCCGTGTGGATCAACCTCGAATACCTCTGCGCCGAGGCGTACGTGGAGCGCAACCACCGCCTGCCCTCGCTCATCATGTCCGGCCCCGCCCGGGGCTGGACGCGCTGGTTCTTCTACCCCGGCTTCACCCCCGCCACGGGCGGCCTGCTGCGCGAAAGCGGTCTGCTCACGCAGCGCCCGCCTGGCTTTGCCACCACCTGGCGCGCAGCCCAGCCCCCGGCGGACGCGGCACCCGGGCTCTGGATGTCGCTCTTCTGCTACGAGCCCCCCGCCCTGCCCGCCCTGCTGGCCCAGGCCATGCAGCCCGGCGCCATGCCCACCCGCCTTGTGGTCACGCCCGGGCGGGCCACCCAGGCGGTGCAGGCGGCGCTGGCCACCTTGCCGGCAGAGCATGGCGCGCTGCAGCTGCAGTACCTGGCCCCCACCGACCAGCAGGGGTTCGACGACCTGCTCTGGGCCAGCGACTTCAACGCCGTGCGCGGCGAGGATTCGCTGGTGAGGGCCCTGTGGGCCGGCCGCGCCCTGGTCTGGCACATCTACCCGCAGGACGACGGCGCCCACCATGCCAAGCTGGCCGCGTTTCTGGACTGGCTGCAGGCCCCGGCCTCGCTGCGCACCTTCCACGCCGCGTGGAATGGCATTCCCGGCCACGGCCCGCTGGTCTTTCCGGATGGTGAAACGCTGGCCCAATGGACGGCCTGTATCCAGGTGGCGCGCGCCCGACTCGCGCATCAAACTGACCTGGTGGGCCAGTTGGTAGGATTTATCCAGGAAAAAAGGTAAAATCCGAGGCTTTGCGCAAATCGAGGCGCGGTACAAAAGTGCCCGCACACCGCGCAATCCCGCCGCGGAACATGCGCCGGCCAGTTGCACAGCCCACCGGGGCTTGCGGCCAGCGCGTTGAGCGGCCCCCAACCCAAGCAACCAAACTGCTATGAAAATCGCTCAAGAAATCCGCGCCGGCAACGTCATCATGCACGGCAAGGACCCCATGGTCGTCCTGAAGACCGAATACGCCCGTGGCGGCCGCGGCGCAGCCACCGTGCGCATGAAGCTCAAGAGCCTGATCGGCAACTTCGGCACCGAAAACGTGTTCAAGGCCGACGACAAGATCGACAATGTGATCCTGGACAAGAAGGACTGCACGTACTCCTACTTCGCTGACCCCATGTACGTCTGCATGGACACCGAGTTCAACCAGTACGAAGTCGAAGCCGAAAACATGGGCGACGCACTGAACTACCTGGAAGACGGCATGACGCTCGAAGTGGTGTTCTACGACGGCAAGGCCATCTCGGTCGAACTGCCCACCAGCGTCGAGCGTGAAATCACCTGGACGGAACCCGCCGTCAAGGGCGACACCTCCGGCAAGGTTCTGAAGCCCGCCAAGATCGCCACCGGCTTCGAAGTGCCCGTGCCCCTGTTCGTGTCGCAAGGCGACAAGATCGAAATCGACACCCGCACCGGCGAATACCGCAAGCGCGTGTAAGGTGCGGCGGGCCACCGGCCTGCAGCCCTGCTGAACAAAGGCTTCCCTCGGGAAGCCTTTTTCGTTGTCGCACCGGCCCTGCACCCGCTTTTTCCATCCCCCGCTGCCCACCGATTTCTTGCGAGCGTCACAGCCCGCGCGCACAATCATCGCAATGGACCTTTCCTCCGACCTCACCGCCCTGATTCCGCGCTGGCGCATCGACGGCACCGACATGCTGCCACCCAGCGATCCCGCGCAGATCGAGGCCGTGTTTGCCCGGCTGGGCCAGCCAGCCACCGGCGAGGTCGTCACCCTGTACACCACCCTGGGCGGCATGGCCACCATGGACGGCGAGTTCTGGCGCCTGTGGTCGCTCGACGAGATCGCACGCGAGAACCAGGCCCCCCCGTCCGAATGGGGCGTGCAGTTTGCGGACTTCCTGACCCACAGCCATGTGTTTCGCCTGCGCACCACCGCAGACGGCCACTCCGAAGTGCTGGCAGACACACTGGACGACACCGCGCCCCCGGTGCGGGTAGCGGCCTCCCTCGCCGAGTTCTTTGCGCTCTACCGGCAACGCCCGGACCAGGTGCTGCAGCCGCGCTGACGCAGGTCAGCCGCCAGGGTCTGCCACCGTGCCCTGGCTTCGATGTGGCCGTGCAGGAAGGGGCCCGCAGCGACTACACCGTCACCCTCGAGGGGGCCGGCATCCAGCTCACGCACACCGCTTCGGGTATCTCCGACTGGCGGGTGGATGTGGAGCAGGTGCGGCTTGCGACGGGGCAGAGCCTGGCGGTGCGTGACGTCACAGTGAGCGGCGATGCCGGCAACAACACCATCGGCCCGACCCTGGGCCTGGCGCGGTATGTGGATGGAGGGGCGGGCACCGATACCGTGGTCATCCCGGCCACCCTCTTGCAGACCCATGTGCAGGCCAACGGCAATGGCAGCTTCACCCTGCAGCGCATGACCGATGGGGCGATGCTGGATGTGACGCGGGTGGAGCGCGTGACCTTCAGCGACACCAAGCTGGCGCTGGACCTCAATGGCAACGCCGGCCAGGCAGCCAAGCTCTTGGGTGCCCTGGGCGGCCCGGCCCTGCTGGCCAACAAGGGGGTGGTGGGTGAAGTGATCCGCCTGCTCGATGCCGGGGCCACCAGCCAGACCATCGCGGGGCTGGGGCTGCAGCTCTTGGGGGCGAGCACGCCCACGCAGATCGCGCAGACGCTGTGGACCAGTGTGGTGGGCCGCGCGGGCACGCAGGTGGAGCTCAAGCTGCTTACCGACATCATGGCTGGGGGGTCTCGCCTGCCGAGCTGACGGTGATGGCGGCGAACCTGGAGCTCAATGCGGTGCGGATCGACCGGGTGGGCCTCGCGGCCAAGGGGATTGAATTCGCCTGAACGCAGCCGCAATACAGGGGGGAATGCCCCTGCACCACGCACGCGGCCAGGCAGGCCGCCCCCTCACTGCCGGGAACGAGGCCCCCGGCCCCGGCGCCGTGCGCGCAGCGCGGCGCGGGGGCTACCGGGTCAAGGCGTCGGGCCGTACTCGTAGGCGCCGATGTCGGGCGCACCGGTGCGCACATAGCCTTTGTAGCTGTTGCGGGCCTTGTACGTGGTGTGGCCTGCGTCGATGGCGGGCGAGCCTGCCCGCACCTTCATCGACCAGCCGTTGGCCTGCGAGGGCACGGCTGCCAGCAGCGGATCGCTGCTCTTGCCATGCACGTCGAAGCCGGCCTTCTGTGCGTCGGCCAGGGTCTTGAAGGTCTTGCCGTTGCGGTTGCTCCACGCACCCTTGTCATCCCCACCCTGGTGGTAGCACAGGTTGTTGTCGATGGCGGTGAAG
Organism: Pseudomonadota bacterium; assembly: GCA_040387235.1. Lineage (GTDB taxonomy): Bacteria > Pseudomonadota > Gammaproteobacteria > Burkholderiales > Burkholderiaceae_C > Acidovorax. The sequence continues at coordinate 8,336 of JAZKEE010000026.1, read as the reverse complement.
TTGGCCAGGGCCAGGCTGCCCACGTTGATGCACGAATGCCCTGGCTCCACGGCAGCGGCCATGAAGATCAGGTTGTTCGTCACCTCCAGCGTGCTGCCGGCATTGTCGGAGTATTCGCTCAGGTTGATCGCAGTGCCGGCCACGCCCCTGGCCACGTAGATGCTGTTGTTGCGGATTTTGGCGCCCGTGCTGCGGGCGTTGCTGAATCGACGGTCCTGGTCCGGCACCACGATGCCGTAGAACTCCCGCATGGCGGCCTCCTGGACGATGACGTTGTTCTCGATCACCGGGGCAATGCACGAGCCGCAGCCAATGGCCGTGTGGGGCAGGTTGACCACGGTGTTTCCGCGGATCACGACATTGTTGAAAGCCTCATAGCTGCCATACGAGCCTGAGTTCACGCCAATACCGTAGCACCCCGCACTGCCATTCGCGTCAGGCACCTCGTAGAGCAGGTTGTTTTCGATCAGCAAGCCGTCGATGGCTCCATGCACCACCAGTGAAACACCATCGCATTTTCCGTCCAGCAAGGCATTGCGCGTGAGCTTGTTGCCTCTGACGGTGATATTGCCGCCCAGCGATTTTCCGTCGACACTTTCCAGGCCGATGTAGATGTTGTGCAGCCTGCCATGCAGAACAGAGCCATCCGAGGCGAGGATTTTCTTGTAGCCATTGTTGTCGAACGTATTGTTCTCGATCAATGAATCCACGCACCCCCAGAGGGTGCCTTGCTCATAATTGCCGGTGATGGTCGATTCGAGCAATTGCACGCGGGGATTGGCATTACCGCAATACACACCAATCGAAAAATCGCGGATCGCCAGGTTCTGGATGGTGACGTCGTGCACGCGCTCGGTGATGAAAATACCCCAGGTCTCGTCTCGGCCACCGCGCAACTCCAGGTCCTTGAACACATACCCACCCGTGCCGCCACGCAGCTGCAACAATGCGTTGTCGTTGTTGCCCGGCTGACCGTTGCCGAAGGGGCGGGCCTCGGTGAGCACCGGCCTGGCGGATGCACAGGTCCCGGTGCACCACGGGGGAGCGTAGGCACCCACGACCACTGGTTGTTCGGGGGTGGCGTGGCTGGCCACCAGCGTCATGTGCGCATTGGTCCAGCCACCGCCGCGGGCGAACAGAACCTGGTCGCCGGGCTGCGCCGCGTTGATCAGGTCACGCGCCGCGGCGATGCTCTGCTTGGGGGCCGAGGGGCTGGTGCCCGGGTTGGCGCCATTGCCCACCACGCAGGCAGGGGCCGCGCCATCGGCGCAGTTGCTGACGTAGTAGGTCGTCGCCCACAAGGGCGCGCTCAGGGCCAGGAGGCCCGCTGCGAAGATGGCTTTCATGGGACGGATACCTTGATTTCAGGGCTGGACGAGCTTTCACCCGCGGCATTGGTGGCGGTCATGGCAATCCACCGCGTGCCTGCAGGCAGGCTCAGCGACAGTTGCGTGGTGTTCAGCGGCACGTTGGGGACGGCAGTGGTCCCAGTGCCCCCAGGGCCTTGCTGGCCTTGCTGCGTGCCGTGGTAGACCGTGAGGGCCGTGAGGGCATTGCCCGGGCTGCCATCGGCCAGGGTGTTTGGCGCCTTCCAGGCAATCGTGGCGCGGCCCGTTTCGGCGCTGTAGCGCGTGACGACCGGCGACGATGGCACGGGGCCGGATGCCCCGCTGCCGCCCTGCAGCACCTGGCATTCCTTGTACTCCCCGGGCGCAGGGTCCACGCCGAACGAGGTCACGGCGCAGTAGCCGTTGCGCACGACGGTGCGCTCCACCCAGCGCGTGTCACGCCCGAAGCGCACCAGCTGCGGCGCATCCAGCACGAACGAGCCGTATTGCGGCGCGATCGTGACCCAGGTGCCCGATGCGGCGACCTGGGCGGCAGGTGCGGACTGGACCTGGCAGGTCTTGGCGATGCCGGGGGCCGGGTCGGAGCCGAAGGTGCCGATGCCGCAGTAGCTGGCGCCGGCGAGCGTTGCTTGCACCCAGCGGGTGTCGCTGCCAAAACGCACCACCTGCGAGGCGTCCAGCGAAAAAGGCTGGTATTCGGCGGCAATATCGGTCCAGCCCGTTGCAGGTGGCTCGACCACGGCAGCGCTCTGGCCCGAGAAAGTCCCCGAGGAAGTCTCCTCGGTGCCCGAGCCGCCACAGGCGGCCAGCACCGCCATGGCAGCAACCGAGGCCCCGGCGGCCGCCAGGCGTTCATACATCAATGATCGTTTCACAAAATCCCTCCTTTTTATCAACACCAAAAACCTGATTTCCATCTCACAGAAATCAGAAAATCCATCATTCGATTACCTGGGATGCAAGACCAATATGCAAACAACCACAAACACATGGCTGCGCCACCCGAGCTCTCTCGGATTCATAAAATCCGAGGAAGCGCAGTACAAGCCTGTCCATCGATAAAAATATTCGCCCGCTGGAACCATTGCCACCGCCCTTGGCAATCCCGCTTCAATATTTCAATCCTTGCAATTTATTACATCGTTCCCTGCTGGTTACATCTGTCCTTATTTATTCCTGCTATAGGCTAGAGATGAATAGAAACCATGCTTTCAAATGCTTTCGTTGCATGGAAGTTAAAGCATTCGAAACCCTTTACATAGAACCAATCGTGCAGATTTTCATGGTGCCAACCGGCACGGCCAGCACCCTACCCACCCCATGACCCGCCCCGCAGCGCCTGATCCGTTGGGCTTTCTCTTCGCCATGCCACTGTCCAAAAGCGCGTCTGCCGACTCGCTGCAGCGCCAGCTCTACCACCGCATCAAGGAGGCCATCCTGGACGGCCGGCTGCCTGCGGGCAGCAAGATCCCCAGCTCGCGCCGGCTGGCCGAGGACCTGCAGGTATCGCGCAACACCGTGCTCATTGCGCTGGAGCACCCGGGCGCAGAGGGCTACATGGCATCCGACCGCAAGGCCACGCGCGTCACCCAGGTGGCAATCCACGTGGCCGCACCGGCGCAGGCATTGCCGGCCCCGGTCACGGACGTGGCTGTCTCGCGGCGGCTGCTGGGCATCCAGCCGCAGGCGCAGCGGGTGGACATGGGCGCGGCCCTGCGCCCGGGCGTTCCCGCGCTCTCCCACTTTCCGCTGGCCAGCTGGCACAGCGCCCTGAGCCGGGCCATCAAGACCTCTCTGGGCAGCGGCCTGAACTACGGCAACCCGGCAGGCCACATGGCGCTGCGCACGGCGATCGCGCGGCACCTGGCCCTGTCGCGCGGCGTGCGCTGCGAGCCCGCCCAGGTGGTGCTCACCGAGGGGGCGCACGAGGCCCTGGGCCTGTGCGTGCGCCTGCTCACCAACCCCGGCGACACCGCCTGGGTGGAAGACCCCGGCTACCGGGGCGCCAAGACCGCCATGAGCGCCGGCGATCTGCACATCGTGCCCCGTCCCACCGACGCCCAGGGCATGGTGTTCAGCGCCCGCGACTGGCACGTGCAGCCGCCTCGGCTGGTCTACACCACACCCTCGCACCAGTACCCCACCGGGGTGGTGATGTCGGTCGCTCGGCGCCTGGAGCTCATCGCCCATGCCAGGGCCCATGGCGCCTGGATCGTGGAGGACGACTACGACAGCGAGTTCCGGCACTCGGGCGAGCCCGTGGCCGCCATGCAGGGCCTGGTGGCCGATGCGCCGGTGGTCTATGTGGGTTCGTTCTCCAAGACCATGTTCCCCTCGCTGCGGCTCGGCTTTCTGGTGCTGCCCGAGGCTTTGCTCTCGGCCACCCAGGGATCGCTGCGCGAGATGCTGCGCGGCGGCCATGTGCACGAACAGCTGGCCATGGCGGATTTCATCGAGTCCGGCCATTACGCCCGCCACCTGCGCAAGATGCGCAGGCTCTACCGCGACCGGCAGGCGGCCTTGCGCCAGGCCATCACCGCGCACCTGCCCGTGCCCCACACGATCGAAGGCGGGCAATGCGGCATGCAGATCACCCTGTGCCTGCCACCCGCCTACCGCGACGCGGACATCGTGGACGCGGCGCAGGAGCACGGCATCGCCCCCACGCCCCTGTCATCGCTCAGCCTGCGCAAGAGGCCGCAGGACAACGGCCTGGTGCTCGGCTACGGCAACACCTCGGCAGAACTGTTCGAGTCCTCGGTGCGCAGGCTGGCGCAACTGATGCAGGTGTTGCACCAGCAGCACGCGCAAGGCCCGTCTCGCCTGCAGCGGCGCGGCTGAGTCGGTTTACCTCACACCGTGCCCGACGTGGTGAGCAACTGTCGTATCTGCTCGGGCCGTGCGGCGCACGCCCCGCGCCCGAACCAGGGGCCCCAGCCGTGCAAGATCTTGCGCGAGAACCAGCCCCCTTCGGTACGGTAGACCTTGATCGACGCGGCGATGGTGCCCGTCTTGCGGTCCAGGTAGTCCACCTGCTGCAGGCTGATGGGAATCAGCCGGCCCGGCACCGCATCTTGCTGCTGGAACACCTCGCGCAGGTCGCGCGGGTGCGCGACCTTGAAGTGCACCTTGATCGCGTTCTCCGGCCGGCACAGTGCCTCGAACTGCCGGGCCCCGGCGATCTCGTCGGCCATGGGGGCCACGAACAGCAGCGGTGCAATCACGAACCACAGCGCCACCCGCCATCCGATGGCCAACGGCACGCGCTTGACCAGCTTGAGCACCAACACCGACGCGACCGCTCCCCAGAAGAGGACAACCAGCAGAAACAAAATGGCGGACATGGACGCGGCAAGGGGAGGAAGGGCTGGACGAATCTACCACCAGCCCCCGGAGCGCCACCACCCTTCTGTCACCCCACCAGGCCCGGCCGGCGGTGCCGGTGCCCATGCAAGGAGCACCGAGTGCAACGACGGGGCCAAGCCAGCGCGGCTCAGATATCCATGGCCGGGCGGTGCTCCTCCGGTGGCACGAACTTCCACTGCCCCACCAGCAGCGAGAACACGAAGGCCCCCACTGCAAACAGCCCCAGCACGGCCAGCGCCATGCCCCACTCGCCGCCCAGCGCGCCGAAGGCGCTGGCGCGCACGGCCTTGATGGACCAGGTGAAGGGCAGCCAGGGGCTGATGTCGCGGTAGAAGGCGCTGGTCAGCTCCACCGGCAGCACGCCGCCGGCAGAAGACAGTTGCAGCACCATGAGGATCAGCGCGATGGCCTTGCCCACGTCACCAAAGCCGCGCACCAACGCCAGGATGACCAGCATGAAGGTCAGCGAGGTGGCCACCATCGACAGCGCCAGGCCCATCATGTTGACGGCCTTGAGGCCCAGCATCAGCCACACCATGAGCAACACGCAGGCGGCCTGCAGCAGGTTCACGCTCCACAGCACGCCCAGCTTGCCCAGGAGCAGCGACACGCGCGAGTAGCCGGCGGCTTCCTCGGGCAGCCGGCGCAGGTGGAAGATGAAGGCCGTCATCACCGCACCCAGCCACAGCGCGATGGGGATGAAGTTGGGCGCCAGGCCCATGCCGTTGTTCTTGACCGGCGCATCGATCTCGATCTGCGGCTTGACCGAGATCGCCAGCCCGCTGGCCGTGCCCTCCAGCCCAGGGCCGCCCGCGGGCAGCGAGGCTTCGAGCGTATCGAGCCCCAGCACCAGTTGCGAGGAGCCATCCTTGACCTTCAGCAGGCCCGTGCGCAGCTCGCTGGCGGCGCCCGCCAGCGCCTTGCTGCCGTCCACCAGCTGGTCGACCTTGGCATCGGGCGGCGCCTTGGCGGCCAGGGTGGACGCGCCGGCCGAATAGGCGGCAAAGCCGTCCGCCAGCTGGGCGACGCCCCTGGACAGGGATTGCGCTCCTTCGGACAGCTTGCCCTCGCCTTCGATCGCCTCCTGCAGCCCGCCGCGCAACTGGGTCGCACCGTCGGCCAGTTGCCCGGCCGCGCCGGAGACCTTGTCGCCCCCGAACAGCAGGGATCTGGACTCATCGCGCAACTGCCCCGCCCCCGTGGCCAGGCGCTGCGCGCCGCCTTCGAGCTGCGGCAGGGCTTGGTGCAGCTCCCCATGCCCGCTGGCCAGCTGCGCGGCACCGGTCTTCAAGGTCTGCAGGTCCGCCGGCTCGGGCTTCCTGGCATCCAGCGTGCGCGCGCCTGCGCCCAGCTGCTTCATGCCGTCGCCCAGCTGCGCCACGCCGCTGGAGAGTTCGGTGGCGCCCTTGGCCAACTGGGACGACCCGCCCTCGGCCTTGCCCATGCCGCTGTGCAATGCGGCCGCTCCCTCGCGCAGCCGGGTGACGCCATCGCGCAGGCGCTGCAGGCTGTCGGCCGCCGAGGAGCTGGCGCCCAACACCACCTCCCAGCGCTTTTCGTTGAGCGATTCGTTGACCTGGTGCCCCAGCTCCTCGGCAAAGCGCCGTGCAAAACCCGCGCCCGCGTAGTTGTTGCCCTCCGAGGCGAAGACCACCAGCTTGCCGGCCCCGGGCGAGCCCGCGGCCATGGCCCCGGCGCTGAAATCAGCAGGAATGACCAGCGCAAACAGGCTCTTGCCCTGGCGCACGGCGCGCCGCGCCGCGTCGGCGTCGCCCTCTTCGTAGAAGCCGAACTGCTGCTTGTCCTTCAGGGTCTGCGCCAGGTCCATGCCCAGGTTCACAGCCTGGCCGTTGGCCATGGCACCGCGATCCAGGTTGACGATGGCGGCTGGCAGGTTGCCGGTGTGGCTGACCGGGTCCCACACCGATTCGAGGTAGATGAAGGCGTAGAAAGCCGGTATCACCACCACGCCCAGCAGTGACCAGCGCAGCTTGGGAAAGCGGCGGAACAATCGCGCCTCGAGCATCGAGACGCGCAATGCGTTGCTGAACAGGCGCATGGGCGGTGGGGTGGCTTTGTCGTGTTGTTGTGTTTTGCAGGGCAAGGCGAAACAGGCCCTTACGGCGCGGCGCCGCAGCGTGGTAGCACCTTGCCTTTTTATGACTCGGAGTGTGCCTTGAACCGTGCGCGTTCGCAGGTGCTGCGCGCCCGGCGGCAACGCGCAAATGTGTAAAGATTTATGTAGCCAGCGGCCCTGCGGCCAGGCGCGCCCGCGCAGCCGGCGTGGCGAGGCAACTGGCCAGGGCTTCGTACCCGGCTGCACCACCGTAGGGCGCGACCACCTGGGGGACGGTGTGGTTGGCCGGGCACAGCACAATGGTCTCGTTCGGCCCCACCAGCGCCAGGTCGAGGATGGCCGAGGAGCGCGTCATGATGAACACCGGCCCGCCCTCCACCAGTGCACCCTGCTGCCTCGCACGTCGGCGCAGCCAGGGCATCAGCGCCTCCTGCGTGGCGTGGTCGAGCCCGTTCTCGGGCATCTCCACCACCAGTGGCGCGTGCGCTCCATCGGCCGCCACGGCCTGCACCAGCGCCCGCAGGGCCGGCGAGTCCGTGGCGCCCTCCTCGCGCAGCCAGGCCAGTTCGGCGCCAACGATGCCATCGGGTGCATCGCCCGGCGATTCGCACCCCTGCCGGTCTTCACCCAGGTAGACGCAGCCCGGCAGCGCCGCTGCGATGCAGCGCATCAGCCGCGTCTTGCCACTGCCCAACGGCCCCACGATGAAATTGAGCCGCCGCACCTCGGCCAGCTCGAACCACTCGCCGTTCCACGGCCAGGGCAGCGCGAACGCCAGCGGGGGCGCCAGGGGCGGTTGCAGGGCATCGGCCCAGTTCCCGGTGGGCAGCGGCTGGGCGGCAGCCATGCCCGCGCGCAAGGCCTTCACCTGGTCAATGGAGCGGCGGGTCTGCTCGAACAACCCCTCCAGCTCGGCCTGCCGGGCCGCCAGGGCCAGTTCCATGGCATGGACATCGCCCCGCAGCGCCGCAGCCACCTGGACCAGCGGGAGGCCCAGCGCGCGCAGTTGCACCACCGTGCGCGCACGCTCCAGATCGGCTTCGGCGTAGAGGCGGTAACCGGCCTCGGACCGCTCTGGCCGCAGCAGGCCATGGTCTTCATAAATGCGCAGCGCCTTGGCCGAGACACCCAGCACCCGGCTGGCCTGCGCGGCGCCCCAGCGCCTGTGAGAAATCGACATGCCCGTCATCCTTTGTTCCATTTTCAAGGATGCCCATGCTCGGGCCGGCCCCTGGGGCAGGGTCAAGGCCTGGACGCTGCAAGACCCTGCCGGCCCCTGCGTGCCCGCAGGCCAGGTGCACTCACTTGGTGCTGGATGGTGCGTTCGCGCCACCGGGGGCACGGATCTTTTGCAGCTGCTTGCCAAACCACTGGGCGCTGGGCTGCACGGCGCCGTTGCAACGGACCTCATAGGCCCGGCCCGAGGCGCTGCTCGACGAGGCGGCCAGCTCGATGAATTTTTCTGCACTGGGCAGCGTGCTTCGCTTTTCGATGTACTCCAGCTTGCGCAGCAGGTGGGTCTTGGCCTCCGCGGCACCGTGCCA
>JAZKEE010000025.1:0-82333 GCA_040387235.1 Pseudomonadota bacterium | reverse complement strand
AGCGCATCACGCGCGACGAGGTCTACATCGCCGACGAGGCCTTCTTCACCGGCACGGCCGCCGAAGTCACGCCGATCCGCGAGCTCGACCGCATCGAGCTGGGCAGTGGCAGCCGTGGCCCGATCACCGAAAAGATCCAGAGCGCCTTCTTTGACATCGTCAACGGCCGCAACCCCCAATACGCCCACTGGCTCGCAAAGGTCTGAACACCATGTCCCAAGCTGTGATCGAACTGCTGGCCAAGGACCTGAACGCCCAGGGCGGGGTTTTCTGCCCCAGCCCCAAGGCAGACATGAAACTGTGGAACAGCCACCCCAAGGTCTATCTGGACGTTGCCCGCGGCGGTGAGGCCAAGTGCCCCTACTGCGGCACCGTGTACCGCCTCAAGGCGGGCGAGCACGTGCACGCTGGCCACTGACGGATGTCGGCGGCCGCTGGCGACGCGAAGGCGTCGCCCACGCTCACGGTGGCGGTGCTCACGCACAACGAAGCGCACCGTATCGAAGCCTGCCTGCGCAGCGCCGCTTTTGCCCACCAGGTGCTGGTGGTCGACAGCGGCAGCACGGACAACACCGTAGCCCTGGCCCAGGGCCTGGGTGCGGAAGTCCATTCCTACCCCGACTGGCAGGGCTTTGCCGTGCAGCGCAACCGCCTGCTCGCGCACTCCCGTGGCGACTATGTGTTCTTCCTTGACGCCGACGAGGTCATGACGCCCGCTTTCCAGCAGGAGTTGCAGGCCATCGTGCGCTCGGGCGCGCGTGGGGTGTGGACCATCCGCTGGCGCATGGTGGCCTTTGGCCAGGAGCTGCGCTACTTCCTGTCGCAGTCGCGCATCGAGCGGCTGTTCGTGCGCGCCATGGTCCGTGAATTCACGGGCGTGGTGCACGAGCAGGCGCAGCTGCACCCCGAGCCCGATGGTTCGGCCGTGCCGCGCCACCTGGTGCGCGCCCGGCTCCTGCACTACACGCGCAACTCCGTGCGCACCAGCCTCGAAAAGCTCACCCAGTACGTGATGCTGGGTGCCGCCAAGCGCGCCGAGGCGGGCAAGCGGGGCGGTGTGGTGCGCGGCCTGGCATCGGGGGGCTCGATGTTCCTGCGCCTGTACGTGTTCCGCCTGGGCTTCCTGTGTGGCGGCGCGGGCTTCCTGTACTGCCTGTTCGTGGCGCTGGAGGGCTTTTTCCGGTATGCCGCGTTGCACTACGACCGCGACAGCCTCTCCGGCCGGGTGATCCGGTGATGATCCGGTCCTACCGCTGGTTCGGGCGTTGCGCGAGCATCGGGGCGTTCATGGTGCCGGGCCTGGCCCTGTGGCTGCCCTCCGGCTATTCCTACGGTGCGGTGCTGTTGCTGCTGGCCGCGCTGGCCAGCGCCCCGGTGTGGTGGCGGCGCCCGGCGCCGCGTGCCGCCTGGTGGCTCACCGCAGCCTTCTCGTGCATGGCTGCGCTGTGGCTGCTCGACGTGGGCGCTACCTGGGGCTGGGGCAGCATGGACCGCCCGGTCAAGTACCTGCTGGCGCTGCCCTGCGTCTTCTACCTGATGACTTTTGAACCGCGCGCCTCCTGGCTGTGGATGGGGGTGGCGGTGGGCGCAGTCGGCAGCGGCCTGGTGGGCATGTACCAGATCTGCGTGCAGGCGCTGCCGCGCGCCAGCGGCTTCACCAATGCCATCCAGTACGGCAACCTGAGCATGCTGCTGGCGGTGCTCAGCGGCCTGCTGCTGGTGGTGCAGTGGAGGCGCTGGGTGGCCTGGCAACGGCTGCTGCTCGCCTCGGCCATCTTGCTCGGTGCGGTGGGCTCGGTGCTGTCGCAGTCGCGCGGCGGTTGGCTGGCGCTGGTGCTGCTCTTGCCCGTTTGCGCCTGGCTGCTGGTGCGCACCACGGGCCAGCGCCGCGTGTACTGGGGCCTGTGCGCCCTGGCGCTGGTGGCGGCGGCCCTGTCCCAGGTGCCGGCCGTCGAGCAGCGCGTGGACGAGGCGCGCCAGGAGGTGCAGACCTACCAGCAACGCGGTGATGGCCGCAGCTCCGTGGGCCAGCGCCTGGCCCACTGGCAACTGGCCTGGCAGATGGGCTGGGACCGGCCGCTCACCGGCTGGGGCCGGGCCGGCTACGAGCAGGAGAAGGCGCGCCGCGTGGCAGCAGGCCTTGCGCACCCCGTGGTGCTCGAATTCGGCCATGCCCACAACGAGGTGCTGGACCTGTTCGCCAAGCGGGGCCTGCCCGGCGTGGCGCTGCTGCTGGCGTTCTACGGCATCCCACTGGTCATGTTCTGGCCCACGGCCCGGCGCATCCGCGATGGTGCGGGCAAGATGGACCGCGAATCGCTCTCGCTGTGCCTGGTGGGCGTGATGTTGCCGCTGTCGTACATCGGCTTCGGCCTGACCCAGGTCTTCCTGGCGCACAACAGCGGCAACATGTTCTACCTCTTCATGTGCCCGCTGGTGCTGGCGGCGCTGCATGAGCGGCGCGCACGCATCGGTTGCGGCCGGCCCTTCTGACGACGACAGGTATCCTTCATTCCATGCATATCCTGCTGGTCAACAACTCTTCCATTCCGGTGTACGGCTACGGCGGTACCGAGCGCGTGATCTGGGACCTGGGCAAGACCCTGGTGCAACTGGGGCACCGCGTGAGCTACCTGGTGCCCGAGGGGTCCACGTGCGACTTCGCCCAGGTCCTGCCCATCAAGCCCGACGAGCCCTGGGACGGCCAGATCCCGGCCGACGTGGACATCACCCACTTCCAGTTCAACCCGCGCAGCGAGCCCTCGCGCCCCTACCTCGTCACCGAGCACGGCAATGCACGCAAACCCAAGCCGCTGCCGCTGAACACCGTGTTCCTCTCGCGAAACCATGCAGCGCGCTATGGATCGACCGAGTTCGTCTACAACGGCCTTGATTGGTCGGCCTATGGCCCGGTGGATTTCGAGCGCCCACGTTCGCACTACCACTTCCTGGGCAAGGCGGCCTGGGGTGTGAAGAACGTGGCTGGCGCCATCAAGGTGGCCAAGCTCGCGGGTGTGGAACTCGACGTGCTGGGTGGCGAGCGCATCAACTTCAAGCGTGGCTTTCGCTGGACGCTGTCGCGCCGGATCCACTTCTTCGGCATGGTCGGCGGCCAGCAGAAGAACGAGCTGCTCAACGCCTCGCGCGGCCTGATCTTCCCCGTGCGCTGGCACGAGCCCTTTGGCCTGGCGGTGATCGAGAGCCTGTACTTCGGCTGCCCGGTGTTCAGCACGCCCTATGGCGCGCTGCCCGAGCTGGTGCCAGCCGAGTGCGGCAGCCTGTCGGCCAGCGCCAGCGAACTGGCCGAGGCCGTGCGCGCCCACAAGGCCGACCCGCGTGCCTGCCACGCCCATGTGCAGCAGCACTTCAGCGCCGAGGCCATGGCGCGCGGCTACCTGCGCTACTACGAGCGTGTGCTCGCCGGCGAGGTGCTGCACCGCGAGCACCCGGTCATTCAAGGGACAGCGCGCGATCTCCCCTGGACGCGCTGAGCTGCGTGCATCAGCGCGCAGCGCCCACGCGCGCGCTGGCCTGCTTCCATTCCTCTTCCAGCAGCGCCATCAAGGCACTGGCGGCCATGGGCCGCACCGCCTCCACGCCCTGGCCAGCCCAGAGCGACAGGTAGTCGGCCCGGCCGGCCTCGTTCGAGGCCTTGCGCAGCGCGCCCGTGAATGCGTTCTGCACGGGGTAGGGCGGCACCGCGGCTTCATCGGCCTGCAGCCGGTCCATCAGCGCGTTGACAATGCCGCGCGCGTGGCGCCCCGTCAGTGCCCTCGTGGTGCGCGTGTCGGTGCCCTTGGCGCCGGCCAGCGCCTGGCGATAGGGGGCGCCGATGCCCGATTCGTCGCAGGAGAGGAAGGCCGTGCCCATCTGCACCGCCTCGGCCCCCAGGGCCTGCGCCGCGGCGATGCCGCGCCCGTCCATGATGCCGCCGGCCGCCACCACGGCCACGCCGCGCGGCTGCAGCACATCCACGCAGCGCGGCACCAGGGCCATGGTGCCGATCATCGAGGAGGCGAAGTCGCCGAGGAAGGTGCCCCGGTGCCCGCCCGACTCCATGCCCGAGGCACAGACCGCGTCGGCCCCCACATCGGCCCAGGCGACCGCTTCGGCCACGGTGGTCGCGGTGCCGATCACATAGCAGCCCGCGGCATGCAGGCGCTCCACCTGTGCGGCAGCCAGGATGCCGAAGGTGAAGCTGGCCACCGCCGGGCGCGCGGCGATGAGCGCGTCGAACTGCGCCGCGAAGTCCTCGCACCAGCGCGCGGGCACGGCCGCCTGCTGGCCGAACTCGGCATACAGCGGGGTCAGCCGTGCCACAGCGGCGTCCACGGTGGCGGCGTCGGGCGCGGGCGTGTCCTGCACGAAAAGGTTCATGCCAAAAGGCCGATCGGTGCGCCGGCGCACCTCGGCGGCGGCTTCGGCCATGGCGGTGGGCGAACGCATGCCGCAGCCCAGCGAGCCCAGCCCGCCAGCAGCGGAGACGGCCGCCGCCAGGGCCGGGGTGTCCGAGCCGGTCATGGGGCCCTGGATGATGGGCAGGCGAAGCGATAGGGTCGTGCGCAGGCTGCAGTCGGTCATGGCGTACTCCTGGAATGGAAGAGAAGAAGGATGGCTCAGGCAGTGGCCAGCGCCTGCTGCAGGGCATCGAGGGCGCTGGAGCGGTAGCCCTTGCGCCAGGTGAGCAGGGTGTCGATGCGGCTGATGGGCTGGTGGCTCAGCAGTTCGGCGTGGGGCGTCATGGCCAGCACCGAGCGCGGCACGATGCCCGCACAGCTCCCGGCGGCCACGCAGGCCATGATGGCGTGGTATGAGCCCAGCTCCAGCACCTGCATGGGCTGCGATCGGGGGGCGAACCAGTCCTGCGCGATGCGGCGGTAGGTGCAGCCCGGCTCGAAGACCGCCAGCGTGCCGGGCTGTACTTCGCCGGGCCCGGCCACGGCGGGGTGGCCTGCGGGCAGTACCAGCAGCAGGTCTTCGGTGAACACGGGCCGGGTCTCGAGCGCCGGGTCCGGTGCCTGGCCCGGTGGCCAGGCCACCAGTACCGCGTCGAGCGCGTGGGCACGCAGGCGGTCCACGAGCTCGCGCGTGGGTGCCGTCGAGAGTTCCAGCGCCACACCCGGCCACTGGCCGTGCAGGCGCGCCAGGGGCACGGGCAGGCGGCTCGCGGCCGTGCTCTCCATCGAGCCCAGGCGCAAGCGTCCACCGGGAGGGCCCGGGCGCACCGCCTGGCGCGCTTCTTCGGCCAGCGCCAGCAACCGGTCGGCATAGCCCAGCAGCACCTGCCCCTCGGGCGTGAGCGCCATGCGCTTGCCTTCGCGCAGGAACAGCGTGGTGCCCAGGTCTGCCTCCAGCTGGCGCACCCGGGTGGTCACGTTGGACTGCACGCGCCCCAACCGCTCGGCCGCGCGCGTGACGCTGCCCTCTGCGGCCACGGTGCGGAAGATATCCAGGGCAGCAAGGTCGAGCAGGGGTGAAGATTCAACCATCTTGAAAAAGTATGAATTAAAAAAATTCAATCTCTTGATAAGATGATACGCAGCGGCATCCGCCGTGGCAACCCTTTCCGGTATCTCCCGCATGGACCAGGTGTCTTCCCCTTCCTCCGCCCGCGTGCACGTCGCCGATATAGCGCCCTTGCGGGTCGCCCTGGCTGGCTTGGTCGCCCTCGCGGTCGCCATGGGCATCGGCCGCTTCGCCTTTACTCCGCTGCTGCCCATGATGCTGCACGACGGCGTGGTGGACATCGCCACGGGCAGCTGGCTGGCCACGGCGAATTACGCCGGCTACCTTGCCGGCGCACTGATGTACATGGCCCTGCCGTGGCTTGGGCGCCGCCTGGGAGCGGCTGCGGACAATGCCGCCCTGGCGCGCGGTGGGCTGGTGGCCACCGTGCTGTTGACCGGCCTGCTCGCCTGCCCGTGGCCTGCGTCCTGGCCCCTGCTGCGTTTCATGGCTGGCGTGGCGAGTGCATTGGTGTTCCTAGGCACAGCCAACTGGTGCATGGGGCAACTCACCCGCCTGGGGCGGCCCCAGCTTGCCGGGCTGATCTTCTGCGGGCCGGGGCTGGGCATCGTGGTCACGGGCCTGCCCACCGGCGCCATGGTCGCCGCGGGCTGGAGCGCGGCGGCGGGCTGGGCCACGTTTGCCGCGTTGGCGGCCGTGCTGTGCACCGGAATCTGGCGGGTGTTGCGTGGCTGCGAGGCGCCGGGCCATCCGGCGGGGCCGGCCGCTGCACTCTCACTGCCTGCGCCCGCAGCGCAGCGGGCCCTGCACGCCGTGGCGTATGGACTGGCGGGCCTGGGCTATATCGTCACCGCCACCTTCCTGCCCGTCATCGCGCGTTCCGCGCTGCCGGCCGGCTCGGCATGGCCCGACCTGTTCTGGCCCGTGTTCGGTGCCGGGGTGGCGCTGGGCGCATGGCTCTCGACGCGGATCGCACCGCACCGCGACCGCCGCTGGCTGCTGGCCGGTGCCTACCTGCTGCAGGCCGGAGGCATCGCGCTGGGCGTGCTGTGGCCGGGGCCGGCTGGTTTTGCGCTGGGCAGCCTGCTGCTGGGCCTGCCGTTCACGGCCATCACCTTCTTCGCCCTGCAGGAGGCGCGCCACCAATGGCCGCAGGCGGGCGCAGGCTTCACCGGACTGCTCACCGCGCTCTACGGTATCGGCCAGATCGCCGGGCCGCCCATGGCGGCTGCATTACTGGCGCGGGCCGGCTCTCGGGCGCAGGGCTTCGACTGGGCGCTGGGTGTGGCGGGCTCTGTGCTGGTGCTCGGCGCCGCGCTCTATGCCTTCATGGCGTGGCGCTGGCGGAGGTGACCGGCAACCGCAGCACGAAGCACGCGCCGCCCGCACCGTCGGGCCGGTCTTCGCAGGCCACCGTGCCGTTGTGGCGCCCTGCGATGGAGCGCACCAGCGACAGCCCCAACCCCACGCCGCCCGCGCGCTCGCTGGCACCGGGCAGTCGGTAGAACGGCTCGAAGATGCGCTCGCGCTGGCTGCTGGGCACGCCCGGCCCCTGATCGCACACGCGCACCTCCGCGTGGCCCTGGCGCCGGTGAACGACCACGCTGACCTCGCCTGTGCTGTAGCGCCGCGCGTTTTCCAGCAGGTTGCGGATGGCCCGGCGCAGCAGCTTGGAGACACCGCGCACGTCCACCGCATCGGGGCTGGCGCCCACGTCCAGGTCGGCATCCACGCGTGCGCATTCCTCGGCCGCCAAGCCCACCAGGTCCACCGTCTCCACGGTGCCCACGTCGGCCTCGCGCGCATCAAGCCGGCTGGCCAGCAGGATCTCGTCCACCAGTTGATCGAGCTCGGCGATGTTGCGCAGGATCTCGGCGCGAAAGGCCGGCGAGGGCTGTTGCCCGCCCATGAGCTCCATGCCCATGCGAATGCGTGTGAGCGGCGAGCGCAGCTCGTGCGAGGCATTGGCCAGCAGCGACTTGTGCGACTTGACCAGCGTTTCCACCCGCTCGGCTGCGGCATTGAACTGCCGTGCCAGGTCTGCCACTTCGTCCTGGCCCTGCTCGGGTACGCGCACGGCGAGATCGCCTTCGCCAAAATGCTTCACGCTGCGTTGCAGCGCCTCCAGCCGCAGGGTCAGGCGCCGGATGATGGGGTACACGCCCACCGCCACGGCCAGGCCCACGATGCCCAGCAGCCACAGAAACCCGAAGGGCGGGCGTATCCAGAACGCTGCATCGCCGCCACCAGGGCGGCCCCCCCGGTTCTGCGGGCGTGGGGCCATCTGCAGCACGAAGGACTGGCCGCTGTCGGACTCGATGTGGAACTCCACGTTCTCGCCGGGCTCCGATGGCTGCCGTGTCGCGGGCCCCTGAAAGACGACATCGCCCTTGGCATCGCGCAGCACCATTTCGCGTGAGGGCGGAACAAAGGGCTGGTTGTTGCTTGCCTTCTGCTCCTCGGCTATGCGCCAGGCCCAGCCCACGACCAGCGTGAGCACGGCAATGCCGCCGACCACCGCGAGCCAGATGCGCAGGTACAAGCGCCGGGCGAAGGGGTTGGAAAGGCTCACCGGGCTTCAGTCCTGCTGCTTGGCGAACACATAGCCCACGCCGCGCACGGTCAGGATGCGGCGCGGGTTCTTGGCGTCCACCTCGATGGCCGCGCGGATGCGGCCCATGTGCACGTCGATGGAGCGGTCGAAGGCCTCCAGTTCGCGGCCACGCACGGCCTCCATGATCTGGTCACGCGTGAGCACACGGCCCGCGCGTTCGGCCAGGGCCACCAGCAGGTCGAACTGGTAGGAGGTCAGGTCGGCCGGCTGGCCGGCCACCGTGACGGTGCGCGCATCCCGGTCGATCTCCAGCGCGCCGAAGCGCAGCGCCTGCGCCACCGGGGTGCCCCCATCGGTGCGCCGGCGCAGGATGGCGCGGATGCGCGCCAGCAGCTCGCGCGGCTCGAAGGGCTTGGGCAGGTAGTCGTCGGCGCCCAGTTCCAGGCCGATGATGCGGTCCATCGGGTCGCCCTTGGCCGTGAGCATCAGCACGGGCACCTGCGCGGCCGGGCCCTGCAGCGAGCGGATGCGCCGGCACACCTCCAGGCCATCCATGTCGGGCAGCATGAGGTCCAGGATCACCAGGTCGGGCAGCGCAGCGGCGTCCGGCCCCTGCAGTTCGGCCAGGCCGCTCTTGCCGTCGGCGCGGTGCGTCACCACCAGGCCGGACTGGCCCAGGTACTCGCCCACCATCTCGGCAAGGCGGGTATCGTCTTCGATCATCAGCAGTTGGGAGCTCATGGGATCAGTGTAGTAGCGGCCTGCCCATCCTCGCGCAAAGGCGTCACTCGGTGTTGAAGCGTCTGTAAAGCTTCCGTAAACCTGCGGGTGCCAATTGCTACGCATTGCATGGCAGGTGCGCCAGGGCTTTCAGCTCGCGCTGACCGTTTTCACCCGCGAAGCCAGCCACACCAGCAGCAGTACGGGGACGCCCAGCAGTGCCGTGGCCGTGAAGAAGTGCGCATAGCCGAACTGGTCCACGTAGCGGCCCGAAAATCCCGCCAGGAACTTGGGCAGTAGCAGCATCAGTGAGCTGAACAGGGCGTACTGCGTGGCCGAGTAGCTCACGTTGGTCAGGCCCGACAGGTAGGCGATGAAGGCGGCCGAGGCAATGCCGCTGGCCAGGTTGTCAGCGGAGACCACGGCGATCAGCGCCGTCACGTCGTGCCCGTGGCCGGCCAGCCAGGCGAACAGAAGGTTGCTGCCAGCGCTGAGCACGGCGCCTAGCATCAGGATGCGCATCACGCCGAAACGCATGGAGAGCACGCCACCCACGAACGCCCCCACCAGGGTCATCACCACGCCGTAGATCTTGGTCACGGCGGCCACCTCGTCCTTGGTATAGCCCATGTCCACGTAGAAGGGGTTGGCCATGATGCCCATCACCACGTCGCTGATGCGGTACACGGCGATCAGCGCCAGGATCAGCGCTGCATGCCAGCCATAGCGGGTGAGGAAGTCGGCGAACGGATCGATGACCGCGCCCTTGAGCCACTCGACCGCATCCTTCGCAGGCGGCAGCACCACCCGTGCGGGTTCGCGGGAGAACAGAACCGTGACGATGCCCACCGCCATGGACGCTGCCATGGCCAGGTAGGCCGCTTGCCAAGCCGCGTTCTGGTAGGCAGCGGCCCCTTGCGCCACTGCCTGGCCCACGGAGGGGCCCACCTCTGCGCGCGCCGCGATCCACAGCACGCCGGCTCCGGCCCAGATCATGGCCAGCCGGTAGCCCGTCTGGTAGGAGGCCGCCAGTGCCGCCTGGTGCCGGGCTTCGGCCGACTCGATGCGGAAGGCGTCGAGCGCGATGTCCTGCGTGGCCGAGCCAAAGGCCACGGCCAGCGCGCACCAGACGATGGGCCCCAGCATCTCGCGCGGGTCCGCCAGGGCCATGCCCACCAGCCCCGCGATGACCACCAACTGCGACAGCAGCAACCAGCTGCGCCGCCGACCCAGCCAGCGGGTAAGCAGAGGCAGGGGCATGCGGTCCACCAGGGGCGCCCAGGCCCACTTGAAGCCATAGGCCAGGCCCACCCAGCTGAGGTAGCCGATGGTGCTGCGGTCAATGCCTGCCTCGCGCAGCCGGAAGCTCAGTGTGCCCAGCACCAGCAGCAGCGGCAGACCGGCCGAGAAGCCGAGGGTGAGCATGCGCAGGCTGGCGGGCTCCAGGTAGACGCGCAGCGTCTGCAGCCAGGTGGGGCGAGGGGCGGTCGGCACGGCCGATGCAGTCGATAAAGCCGGGGTTGGGGAGGTGTCTGACATGGGTACCTGGGTTTTTGTCTATTATTCCTGCATGTGCATGCTCTGCCCCTCTCCCATTGCCGCGCCGTCATCGATGTGGTCCGCGCGCCGCGCATTTCTTCTGGCTGCGGGGGCGGGCGCGATGGCTCCGGCCATCGCCCAGGTGGACGTGGGCACATCGTCCAGCCTGCGCAAGCTGATTCCGGCCGAAACGCTGGAACGCTCCGCCGCGCAGCAGTACCAGCAGATGATGGAGCAGGCCCGCACAAAGCGCGCGCTTGCGCCCGATGATTTTCCGCAACTTCAGCGCCTGCGCGTGATCGCGCAGCGGCTGATTCCGCACACCGCGCCCTGGAACGACCGTGCCCGCCAGTGGCGCTGGGAGGTGAACCTGATCGGCAGCAAGCAGATCAACGCCTTCTGCATGCCCGGGGGCAAGATCGCCTTCTACACCGGCATCCTCGACCAGCTCAAGCTCACCGACGACGAAGCCGCCATGATCATGGGCCACGAAATGGCCCACGCGCTGCGCGAGCATGCGCGCGAGCGCCTGGCCAAGACCCAGGCCACGAACATCGGCCTGCGCCTGGGTTCGCAACTGCTGGGCCTGGGCGACCTGGGCAATGCCGCGGCCAGCCTGGGCGGGCAGTTGCTCACACTGCAGTTCAGCCGTTCAGACGAGAGCGATGCCGATCTGGTGGGGCTGGAGCTGGCCGCACGCGCGGGCTACCAGCCCGATGCCTCGGTGAGCCTGTGGAAGAAGATGGGCAATGCCACCGGCAACAAGCAGGGAGGCCTGGCCTTTTTGTCCACCCACCCCTCGGGTCCGGCGCGCATCCAGCAACTCGAGCTCAACGTGCCCAAGGTGCAGAAGCTGTACGAAGCCTCGCGCAAAGGGTGATGGCCAGCGTTTGGCGCAGGCGTTTCAGCCCGCCGTGACGCGGTTGCGGCCGTTGTTCTTGCTCTGGTAGAGCGCCTGGTCGGCGCGTGCGATGGCGGACTGCAGGTCGTCGCTGCCTGCGACCTGCGCCACACCGAAGGACATGGTCAGCGGCACCGGCTGGCCCTGGCAGTGCAGCGCGATCTGCTCCATGGCCATGCGGATGCGTTCGGCCACTTCCAGGGCCGATTCCAACGAGCTCGCGGGCATCAGCGCCAGGAACTCCTCGCCGCCCCAGCGCGCGATCACGTCGCTCTCGCGCAGCTTGCGCGCAAGCACGCCAGCCACCGTCTCCAGCACGCGGTCACCCATGGCATGGCCATGGCGGTCATTGACCTGCTTGAAATGGTCGATGTCGCACAGCAGCAGCGCCACCGGTTCGCCGGTGCGCTGGATGCGGGTCAGCGTGTGTCCCGCCAGGGTGTGAAAGTGCGCGCGATTGTTCAGCCCGGTCAGCGCATCGAGCGTGGCCTGCTTGAGCAGCCGGTTCTCGGCAATCAGGATGGTGCGGCGGTAGAACGCCGCCAGCGCCGCGAACATGCCGAAGACGATGCACACATGGACGGCGTTGACCAGCTGCTGGCCTTTGCCGGCCAGCGGAGCAAGCGAGCCCCAGTGATCGCAGGCAAAGCGCAGGCCCAGGTAGTAGGCCAGCAGTGCCAGCACGATCGGTACGGCGTAGCGGCCCGAATTGGCAATGACCACGGCCGGAATGAACAGCAGCAGGTAGTAGTGGAAACCGCTGTCCCAGCCCACCAGCAGCGAGCCCAGCGCCGAGTGGAAGATCACCTCCAGCCAGATCAGCGCGATCCCCGCCGTGTTGCGCCGCCGCTTGATCAGCGCGTAGGCGCCCAGGTACATGCCGATGCTGACCAGGTTGACCAGCGCCAGCGGCACCGAGCCCAGCCAGAGAAAGAGCAGGATGTAGCCGCAGTCGATGGCCGCGGCCGTCAGCGCCACCCGCTGCGCCATGGCCCAGTAGGCCTTGCCGGCGACACTGGAGCCGCGCTGAGGGACGGCGAAGGGACGGGGGGGATGGGCGGTGGAAACAGTGCTCGCGGGGGATGCCATGGCAGGACGATGCCCGGCGCGCGCCTCCGACAGCCGGGATTGTTAACAGAATGTCACATCCTAAAAGGGTGGCAGGCTACGGGTCGGCGGATCAGGCTGGGCAAAGTATGCCAGTTGTCCCCGTTCGATGCCGGGCGGTCCTGGCTACACCGACTGCACCGGCTGCCAGTCCACCGCCACCGGGCTCTTGCGCGAGAACAGCTCCACGTGCGAGTCGATGGCGAACTGCACCCGCGCCAGGCTGGCGCCGTCCTCGGCGCTGCAGTCGAAATGGAGGGCCGCGTCGTCCGCCCGCAACACGCACAGGCCCCAGGGGAAATGGGCCTGGCCCTGGTGCTCGTCGTAGGTGACCGTGATCTTGCGCGTGAAGTGATAACACAGGCGCTGCAGGTAGCGGCTGGCTTCTGTCGTGGGCACATGGCCCTGGCGTCGCATCATGGGGAAGTTGTCGTTGTGGGAAAGGAGGGTACGCCCAGGGGCAGGGCGGCATCGGCCAGCACCAGCAGGTTGCCCAGGGAGCAATGCTCCACCCGGGCCTGCACGCCGTAGGCGCGCTGCAGCAGCGCGGGCGTGAGCACCTGCGCGGGGTCGCCCGCGGCCAGCACGCCGCCGCCGCCCAGCACCAGCACCTGCTGGCAAAAGCGCAGCGCCAGATTCAGGTCATGCACCGCCACCAGGCCGATGGCGCCCTGCTGCTGCACCAGGGCGCGCACGGCCTGCAGCACCTGCAGCTGCCAGCGCAGGTCCAGGGCGCTGGTGGGTTCGTCCAGCAGCAAGAGGCGCGGTGCGCGCACGATGACCTGGGCCAGGCCCACCATCTGCCGCTGCCCGCCCGAAAGTTCGTCGAGCCGGCGCAGCGCCAGCGCCTGCAGGCCGAGGGATTCCACCACCGATTCGATGGCTGCATCGCGCCGCGCCGCGCTCCACTCGCTGCGGCCTGCGCGCAGGGCGCTCAGCCAGGTTTCGTAGGCCACCAGCGACGTGCTCTGCGGCAGGGCCTGCGGCAGGTAGCCCACGCGACGCAGGCGTTCGCGCGGCACCAGGGTGGACAGGTCGGTGCCCTCCAGCAGCACCCGCCCCAGCGCCGGGCGCAGGCCGGCAATGGCCTTGAGCAGGGTGGACTTGCCCACGGCATTGGGGCCCACCACAGCCACTAGCGTGCCGGGGGGGATGCCGTCCACAGCCACGCCTTGCAGAACGGGCCGCCCGGGGTAGCCGGCAGACAGGCCTTCGAGCGCAAAGCCCGCTGTCATGCCAGCCTCCGTTGGCGCAGCACCAAGGCCATGAACAGCGGCACGCCGACCAGCGCCGTGATGATGCCGATGGGCAGCACCACGCCGGGAATCAGCGCCTTGCTCAGGATGGAGGCGAGCGACAGCATCAGTGCTCCCGCCAGCGCGCTGCCCGGCAGGTAGTAGCGGTGGTCTTCGCCCAGCAGCATGCGCGCGATGTGCGGCCCCACCAGGCCTACGAAGCCGATGGTGCCCGTGAAGGACAGGGCGGTGGCCGCCATCAGGCTCACGCGCAGCAGCGTCACCAGCCGCAGCCGCTCCACGGGGATGCCGACGCTGCGCGCTTGGTCTTCGCCCGCGCGCAGGGCGGTGAGCGCCCATGCCTGGCTGGCCGACCAGAGCATGCAGCTGCCCAGCACCGTGCCGACGATGGCGATCTTGGTCCAGGTCGAGCGGCCCAGGCTGCCCATGGTCCAGAACACGATCTGCTGCAGCGCATTGCTGTCGGCGATGAACTGCAGCAGCCAGAGCAGTGCCTCGAAGCTGAACAGCAGCGCGATGCCGAACAGCACCACCGTGTCCACCGTCGCCCCCTGGCGCCAGGCCAGCAACTGGATCAGTGCCGTGGCGCAGGCCGCGCCCGCAAAGGCGCACAGCGGCACAGCCAGGTTCTCGCCCCAGGCCAGCAGCGTGAAGCCGCTGACCACGGCAGCCGATGCGCCCACCGCAGCGGCTGCCGACACGCCCAGCGTGAACGGGCTGGCCAGCGGGTTGTTGAGCGCCGTCTGCATCTCGGCACCTGCCAGGCCCAGGCTGGCGCCCACCAGCACCGCCATCACGGCATAGGGAAGGCGCACCTCCCACAGGATGACCTGCTGCGCCTGCGGCAGGCTGGCGGGGGAGAAGAGGCCGCGCAGCACGTCGGCAAACGCAAAGGTCGATGGGCCGATGGCGATGTCGGCCACCACGCTCGCGCACAGCACGGCGAGCAGTGCGCCCAGCAGCGCCAGCCGCAGGCGCACGAACTGTCGGTAGCGCTGGGCCAGCGTTTCAGGGGGAGACGGGGGCAGGCAGGGATTCACGGCAAGGGGCTCTGACACGGGAGGCGCTCAGCGCGGTTGCTGGGCGAATGCCAGCGCATCGATGAGCCCGGGCGCCATCACACTGCCATGGTCCTCACCGGCCAGCACCTGCATCTGCACGGAGAGCTCGGGCCATTGCAGCGCCTTGAGCTGCGCGGCCAGCGCCTCTGTGCGCTGCAGCATGCGGCGCTCGCGCTGCACGGCGGCGCGGGCCGGCGTGGGCGCCGCCTCGGGGGTCTCCAGGCTGCCGATGCGCAGCTGCAGCTGTGCTCGGAAGGGGCGCGGCGCGCTGGTGTAGGCCTGCATGAAGCGCTCGGCCGTGTCCATCACCTGGCCATTGCTCCACCAGACCGAGGGGCTTGTCGCCGCATAGCGCGTGAACTGCGCAGGCCGCGTGAACAGCGCGTGCAGCACCAGCAGGCCGCCGAACGAGTGCCCGCAGAGCGTCTGGCGCTGCGGGTCCACGGGCAGGGCGGCTGCCACGCGCGGCTGCAGCACGCGCGCGATGAAATCGAGCAGCACCTCGGCCCCGCCGGCCTGGGCTGTGGCGCCGCCGCCGGGCGGGGGCGGCGTGTAGTCGCGCTGGCGCTCGATCGGGTGGATCACGGCCTCGCCCGGGTGGCCGATGCCCACCACGATGGCCGAATCGCTGCGCATCTCGCCGGGCCGGCCCGCGCCATTGCGCGCCAGTTGCGCGGCCAGGGCGAAGGAGGCATTGCCGTCCAGCAGGTACAGCACCGGGTGGCCCATGGCCGGCGCGGGCCCCGCAGGGCGCTGCACCCAGATGCGCCAGGTGTGGCCGCTCGCCGGGTCGCGCAGGTCCATCTGGTGCGTGCCGGGCAGTTGTGCGGGGGGCGCCTGCAACAGCAGGGCCTGCGATGGCGTGGTGGCGCAGCCCGCCAGCCACAGGCTGGCGCCCGAAACCAGCAGCGCGCGGCGGGTGCTGCGGTGCCTGCGGTCGGCGCGCATTAGAGGCTGGTCCAGTACACGCCGGTCAGCGGGATGGGCTGGAAGCGCGTGAACAGGGTCTGCAGTGTCTCGCGCGGGTCCAGGTCGGCGAACAGCTCGGGGTGCTGCCACTTGGCGAACACCTGCACCGCGACCACGTTGAAGGGCGAGTTGTAGTAGTGGTGCCAGATGGCATGGGCGCGGCCGGGCTGCTGCACGGCCTGCAACTGGGCGATGCCGCGGCGCTGCGTGGCGCGCACCAGCGAGGCCCGCGCGGCCTCGGGCGTGGCGTCGGCCCCGAGCACGATGCGCAGCGGCGACTTCTGCACCGTGGCCATGCTGCCGATGCCCGTACCGATGTACAGCTGTGGCTGGGTGGCGATGAGGAATTCGGGGTTCAGCGTGCCGTGCTCGCCCGGGATCAGCCCGCGCGCCACGTTGCTCGCACCGCCTGCATCCATCAGCAGCCCCACCAGACCGACCATGGTCGCGCAGCACTCGTCGGACAGGCCCACGCGGTTCTCCAGGAACACCGTGGGGTGGCGCATGCCGGCCGGCGCATTGCGCAGGCGCGACTCCACGCGCTCGAACTGGGCGCGCCAGAAGGCGACGAAATCGTCGGCCTCCTTGCGCTTGCCCAGCACCGTGCCCAAGAGTTCCATGCTGCGCACCGTGTTCTTGAGGGGGTCGTGGCGGAAGTCGATGAACACCACGGCCACGCCGGCCGCTTCCAGGCGCGCCAGGGTCTCGCGGTCGTTCTTGCTCGGGCCGTGGCCGCCGGCCAGGCCCAGGATAGCCACCTGCGGGCGCAGCGCGATGGCTTGCTCGTCGCTGAAGCTGCCGGCGCTGTTGCGGCCCACGCGCGGCACCTTGTCGATCTGCGGGAAGCGGCTGCGCCACTGTGCATAGCCGGCTTCGTCCAGGCTCTCGTAGTCGCCCATCATGCCCACCAGGCGGCGGGCCGGGTCGTCGCGCTCGAACACGGCCAGCGCGGGCAGCAGCCGGCCTTCACCGAGCAGGATGCGCTCGACCCTGGCCGGCAGCTTGACCGTGCGGCCCGCCAGGTCCGTCACCACCTGGGTGGCGCCCGGTGCCTGCTGGGCATGCAGGGACGGACACCACAGCACCAGCAGCGAGAACAGGCCGGAAGAGGCAAACAGCGCCGCGGCGCGCAGGAAGAGGAGGGGCATGGTGGGCGGTCAGTCCGTGCAAACGTGGTGAAAAACCCCCAATGCGAAGAATTTCACTATTGAGAATCATTTGCATTTATTGTGACAGCTTGCTAGCATCCCATGCCCGGGGCCAGGCTGTG
This sequence comes from Pseudomonadota bacterium, assembly GCA_040387235.1. Taxonomy (GTDB): domain Bacteria; phylum Pseudomonadota; class Gammaproteobacteria; order Burkholderiales; family Burkholderiaceae_C; genus Acidovorax. Next base: position 65,490 of record JAZKEE010000025.1, on the reverse strand, counting down.
TTTGCCGCGCAAAGAAAAACCTTTGCGCCAGCGACCCTGCGCCCGCGTCTCTTTCGCCCGCGTCTCTTTTCTTCCCTTCTTTCCACACGACCCTCCATGCCCGTTGTCAGCCCGTTGAACGTCACGTCCGCGGCGCCCGCATCCGCTGGCATGCAGGCGTCGCTGCAGCGGCACCTGAAGCGCCTGCATGTGCTGCGCCCGGGGCTGCACCTGCATGCCGATGATGTGGCCGATGCGCAGGATTTCCGCGCCAGCGGTGACATGGAGGCCGGCCTGCGCATCGTGGTGCTGCTCGAAGGCTCGGTCGATGTGAGCTACGGCCCGCGCCGGGTGGCACTGTCCAGCAGTACCGATACGGCCCTGCAGCGTGCACGTGCACCCGGACCCGGCCTGCCGCGTGCCCTGCTGGTGTCGGTGGCACAGCCCGAGCGCTTCGAGCGCCGCGCACGTGGGGGCTCGTACGCCCGGCGCGTGAGCGTGGGGCTGGGGGCCGAGTGGCTGGATCAGGTGGCCGGGCCTTCGGCATCCGACGCCATCGACGACTTTCGCCGCCAGCACCTGGCCATGCACCACTGGCAGCCCTCGGCGCGCATTGCTGCGCTGGCCGAGCAGATCACCCGCGCGCCCGACCTGAGTCCGCTGCTGCTGCACCTGTACCTCGAAAGCCGCGCGCTGGAGTTGGTGGGCGAGGCCTTGGGCAGCCTGGACCAGCATGCCAGCGGCCCGGCGCCGGCGCCCGTACCCGCTCCCGCCCCGGTGCCCTCGGCCCTGCGCCTGCTGCCGCACGAGCACCGGCGCATGCGCGACCTGCACGCCTTTCTGCAGACCGAAGGCGCCATGGACCTCTCGCTCGATGCCCTGGCGCGCCAGGCCGGCACCAATGCCAATACGCTGCAGCGGCACTTCAAGGCCGTGTACGGCACCACGGTGTTCGACTTCGTGCGCGAATCGCGCCTGCAGCGCGCCCGCCAGGCGCTGGAGCGCGACGGCTTTTCGGTAGCCCAGGCGGCTTTGGTGGCGGGCTACAACAGCGCCGCCAACTTCGCGACCGCGTACCGCAAGCGCTTCGGCATGCCGCCCAAACTGGCGCGCGGGAGGGTCTGATCCGGCGCGCAGCCCACCGGGTTGCAGCAAACATCTTTGTTGCCCGCGCAAACACGGACGCGCAGGCCGCGTGGAATCATCGTTGACACAACTTGCAACCAGGTTGCCCGCCGGATTCCGCTGCCGCAGCCCCCACAGGGTGCCGATGCGGCCCATGGAGTGAATCGCAATCATTCCGCTTCCTTCCTTGCCTCCGGTGGGGCCTGGCTTCCGTCTTCCCTGCTTCTTTCCAGGACCACCATGCACACACGCCGCCCGACCCGGGAACACACCGCAAACTCCCCCACCTTCGCCCTGCGCCAGATCGCCCAGGCCTGCGCGTGGACCCTGCTCGCAGGGACCGGTGCCGCCATGGCCCAGCAGAACACCGCACCCACGGCTTCGCTCAGGGAGGTGACCGTGAACGCAGCGCCCGAATCCCCGGAGAAGCTGCCTGCCGCAGCGTCCGGCGGCCAGGTCGCCAAGGGTGCGCGCCTCGGTGTCCTGGGCAACGTGGGCGTGATGGACACGCCGTTCAACACCACGGCATACACCGCCGAAGGCATTGCCGACCAGCAGGCCCAGACCATCGGCGCGGTGCTCAAGAACGACCCTTCGGTGCGCAACTCCACCAACGAAGGCCATGTGGTGGAGAACTTCGTGATCCGCGGCTTCGCCGTGTCGGCCAACTCCCTGGCCATCAACGGCGTGTACGGCCTGGCGCCCGAGCAGAACACCCCCACCGAGATGTTCGAGCGTGTGGAAGTGCTCAAGGGCCCCGGCGCCATGATGATGGGCCTGCCGCCAGCAGGCGACGTGGGCGGCGCCATCAACCTGGTGCCCAAGCGCGCCGGCAAGGACCCGCTGACCCGCGTGACCACCACCTGGTCCACCCAGTCCAACGTGGGCGTGCATGCCGACGTGGCGCGCCGCTTCGGCCCCGAACAACGCCTGGGCGTGCGTGTCAACGGCGTGCTCTCGGGCGGCGAGACATGGCTCGACCACCAGACCAAGAAGCGCGAGATCGGCCACCTGGCGCTGGACTACCGGGGCGCCGGCTGGAGCGTGGAGGCCGACGCCTATTCGCTGACCAACAAGGTGCGCAAGGGCGTGACCATGCAGCCCATCATCACCGGCTGGACCACGGTGCCGCGCGCCCCCGATGGCTCCACCAATTTCTTCTACGGCGAAGGCGTGTTCAGCAACACCGAGACGCAGGGCGTGATCGTGCGCGGGCAGGCGCAGCTCGCCGCGGGCTGGACGGCCTTTGCCTCGGCCGGCCGGGCCAACCACGCGTACGACGGCTTCATCTTCGGCACCCGCCCCGTGTGGACCATGGCCAATGCCGCTACGGGCAACGCCACGGGCACGGCCTACAACTCCTGGGGCGAGTACGAGACCACCACGGCAGAGCTGGGCCTGCGCGGCCAGTTCAATACCGGCGCCGTGGCGCACAAGCTCACGCTGGCGGCCAACGTGCTCGACTACGAAGGCGGCAGCCGTGGCAACGGCACGGCCAACATCGCCAGCAACATCTTCAACCCCACGCCCATCACCATGCCGGCGGGGGCGGCAGCGTCCACCTTCACCAGGTACAACGACGACGTGTTCACTGGCCTGAGCCTGGTGGACACCCTGTCCTTCGCCGAGGACAAGGTGCAACTCACCCTAGGCCTGCGCGCCCAGCAGGTGAACCAGAAGATCGCCAAATACAAGGAAACCGCCGTGACCCCTCTGGTCGGCGTAGTCGCCAAGCCCTGGGGCGAGAACATCTCGCTGTACGGCAACTACGTGGAAGGCCTGAGCGCCGGCACCACCGTGAAGGCGCCCTACGCCAACGAGGGCGAAACCTTCAAGCCCTATAAGAGCAAGCAGATGGAGGTGGGCGTGAAGTGGGCCACCGGCGGCATCACGCAGACCGTGAGCCTGTTCCAGATCAGCAAGCCCGCGCTGATCGAGGCCAACAACCGCCAACTGCTCGATGGCGAACAGCGCAACCGTGGCGTCGAGTGGAACGTGTTCGGCCAGGTGGCCCAGGGCCTCAGCCTGCTGGGCGGCGTGGCGTACACCGAAGCCAAGCAGACCAAGACCACCCGGGGCGTGAACCAGGGCCTGGCCCAGTTCGGCGTGCCCAAGCTCACACTGAACCTGGGCGCCGACTGGGTCATCCCCGGCGTGCAGGGCCTGGCCGTCTCGGGCCGCGTGAACCACACCGGCGCCCAGTGGCTCACGGGTGACAACAGCGTCAAGTTGCCCTCCTGGACCACGCTGGACGTGGGCGCCCGCTACGCCCTGCGCCTGGGCGCCCAGCCCGTGGTGCTGCGCGCCACAGTCACCAACCTGGCCAACAAGGCCTACTACGACAGCATCTGGGGCGCAGGCCGCGTGAACGTGGGTGCACCGCGCGCCGTGCGCTTGTCGGCAGCGTTCGATTTTTAACCAAGGAGTCTTTGCATGGGGCGTTTTCCCTGGGGTGGTGGTGTTGGCGGCGCGGCAGCGGCGTGTGTTCTGGTGGGCACGCTGCTGATGGATTCGGCCGGTGCGCAGACACCTGCAGATGCACCGCTCGGTGCGGGCGGGCAGGTGCAGGGTTCGCTCGCCGCAATGACCACACGCGCCCATGGCATCACGGCCCAGCCCGGCGATATGGTGCGCGGCAGCCTCACGGGCGCCGGCATGCGCCTGGTGCTCACCAACGCCGAGGGCAAGCGCGAGCGCGTGCTGGCCACGGGCGTGGGTGGGCTGCAGGAGTTCGTTTGGGTCGCCGGGCCCAACCCGCCCTATGCGCTGGAGGTGCGCGCTCCGGTGGCCGGCAGCTACAGCCTGCGCGTCACGGAGGTCGTCACGCGCGCCCAGCAGGTGCCGCCGCCCGAAGTGATCGAGAGCCCACGCATCCGCGCGCTGCAGCAGGCCCTGGCCGCAGGCGGCAGCACCGATGCCTTCTGGGTCGAGGTGCAGGGGCGCGGCACGCCCCTGGTAGAGGCCGATGCCGAGCCGCCCAAGGACGGCACGGTGCGCGTCACCTTCCTGTGGCGCGGCGCGCAGCGCAATGCCTGGCTGTTCGGGGCGCCCTCGGGCAACCACGACCCGCTGGCACGCCTGGGCGACTCCGACGTCTGGTACCGCAGCTACCGCGTGCCGGCGGGCACGCGCCTGGGCTACAAGCTCGCGCCCGACGTGCCCGAGCTCAATGCATCGCCCATGGTGCGCCGCCGCGCCATCCTGGCCACGGCGCAGCGCGACCCGTTCAACGCACGCAGCTTTCCCGACCGGCCCATCGACATCTTCGCAGGCGAATCGGTGTTCGAGCTGCCGGACGCACCGCCCCAGCCCTGGGTGGCCGAGCGGCCCGGTGTGCCCAAGGGTGTGGTCGAGCCGCACCGCATCATCAGCCAGGCCCTGGGCAACACGCGTGACGTGGCGCTGTACCGGCCCGCCAGCTGGCAGCCCGGCGCCAGCGGCAACGCACTGCTGGTGCTGTTCGACGGTGACACCTACCAGAAGGAGGTGCCCACGCCCACCATCCTCGACAACCTGATCGCCGCCGGCGAACTGCCGCCCATGGCCGCCATCCTCATCAGCAACCCCAGCCGCCAGGCGCGCGGTGATGAGCTGCCGCCCCACCCGGCGTTCGCCCGCTTCCTGGCCACCGAGCTCATGCCCTGGGCCCGCAGCCAGGGCGTGGCCGCAGCGCCCACGCGCACCGTGGTTGCAGGCGCCAGCTACGGCGGGCTGGCCGCCGCCTACGCGGGGCTGCAGCACCCCGAGTGGTTCGGCAACGTGTACAGCCAGTCCGGCTCGTTCTGGTGGAGCGCGCCGGGGCAGGAGCCCTCATCGCTCACGCGGGACTACGTGCAGACGCCTGTGCGGCCCGTGCGCTTCTATCTAGAGGCCGGCCTGTTCGAGGGCAACCGCACCGGCCAGGTCGGCATCCTCGAATCCACGCGCCATCTGCGCGACGTGCTGCGCGCCAAGGGCTATGCCGTGCAGCACCGCGAGTACGCGGCCGGGCACGACTACCTGCACTGGCGCGGCACCCTCGCCACGGGGCTCACCGCGTTGTTGGGAAAGAAGGCCGCCGAGTAGCGGTATCAGGTGCCGCCGACGTAGGGGTTGCTCTTGCGCTCCCGGCCAAAGGTGCTCTCCGGGCCATGGCCGGGAATGAACACCGTCTGGTCGCCCATGGGCCACAGCCGCCCGGTGATGCTGTCGATCAGGTCCTGGTGGTTGCCCTGCGGAAAATCCGTGCGGCCGATGCTGCCCGCAAACAGCACATCGCCCACGAAGGCGCGGTCGATCTGCGGCGCGTGGAACACCACGTGACCGGGGGTGTGCCCCGGGCAGTGGCGCACGTGCAGCGTCTCGTTGCCGATCTGCACGGTGTCGCCATCGGCCAGCCAGCGCGTGGGCGTGAAATGCTGTGCGGGCGGAAACCCGAACATCGCGCTTTGCTGCGGCAGCGCGTCGATCCAGAACTGGTCGCCGGGGTGCGGCCCCACGATGGGCAGCGACAGCCGCTCGGCCAGCTCGCCCGTGCCACCCGCATGGTCGATGTGGGCGTGGGTGAGCCAGATCTGGTCGAGCGTGAGGCCCAGGCGCTTCACCTCGGCCAGCAGCACGTCGAGGTCACCGCCGGGGTCGACGATGGTGGCTTGGTTCGTGGCGTCGCACCACAGGATGGAACAGTTCTGCTGGAAGGCGGTGACGGGGACGGTGAGGTAGTGGAGCATGGGCTGGATCGTGGTTCTCTCTGGCCTCCATTAGACCTCGACCGAGCAGCGGAGCACGGCTGGCTTGAGGCGCCGGGGGCAGCTACCGAGCCGCAAAGCGCTTCTCAAACCATCGGTCCAGCAGCGCCTTCTCATACCGCAGTCGGTCCCCGCTCGGGTACCGGTTGCTGGGCACCATGAAGTTCAGGTCGCTGAGCGTGTCTTCTCCGCCGGAAACTGGGGCGCTGCCATCGCGCACCAGGCGGTAGCGCAGCTTGATGTGCGGCCCCGTGATGTCGGTGACCACGCGCACGTCCGAGCCGACGACGCCCAGGGGCGGGAAGTGGCCGGCCAGGTCGATGTCCAGCACCTCGATCTTGAGCGTGTCGCTCGCTGCCAGGCCGCGCGTGGCCAGGCGCTGCAGGTGCTGCTCCACGTCGCGCAGTACCTGGGCACGGTCGGATTCGTTCGCCACGGGATGGGAGTAACTCGCATCGGTGTATTTCTCCGGTGCAATGAAGGCAACATCGGCGGTGCCCGCCGCGGCGCCCGTCGCCGTCACGGCGGCGCAGGCCGCGAGCAGGCCGGCGGCCAGAAGGCGGGCAGGGTGTGGTGGGTGCAGCGACGACAGCAGCAGCATGGCGCGTTTCTCCTTGATGGATTGAATTGTGCCCAGTGTGACGCCCGGCGGCGGTGCGTGGTTCCATTCCACCATCGGTGGTGGGTTCGTCGGCGGGGCGGGCGAGTCCTCCTACCTCTGGCGGGCAATTGGGCGGGAGAAGCCCGCCCAGACGCCTTCATCGGAACGCATCAGCATTCAAGCCGAGGGCAATGCACGCTCGGCAAGTCCCATTTTGTTGCACCTTTGCAACGAATGAAGAGGCATTTTGCTCAGAAATTTGTAGCAATGCAGTCCGCCTTTTGGTGGATTTCAGGATTCCCAGACGCCCAGTGGCACGGGCTTTACGAGAGGATCCTGTCCATTTGGGATTTGCTAAATTAAAATACGAATAGTTGTCGTTTCGATTTGTTTTAAGAATGTGGTCTGGCGTGGCCGAGTGCCTGCCACCCGTTGTACGACATCCCCCTTTTTCGAACCTGACCCTGCACTTGCCGGTGATCGCTCGTTCCCTTCTTCGCCCTTTTTGGTCCCACCCCGAATGCATTCCTCGACTGCCCGCGTCTCCCATCGCTTCACCCCCCGCCCCCTGGCCCTGCTGATCCGCCAATGCCTGGGCGCCGGCTTGGCCATTGCCGCAGTGGGCGCGGCTGCGCAGACCAGCACCTCCGGCACCACGCTCGACGAAGTGAAGGTGCGCGAGCAGGCCGAGGCCATCGGCGGCCTGCAGAAGACCTACCACGGCGGCCAGTTCGCCCGTGGCGGTGACCTGGGCATCCTGGGCCGTACCGACCAGATGAACGTGCCGTTCAGCACCACCAACTACACCAACGAGCTGATCCAGAACCAGCAGGCGCTGACGGTGGCCGACGTGGTGATGAACGACGCATCCGTGCGCAGCCTGCAGGCGCGCGGCGGCTACGGCGATGACTTCCAGGTGCGCGGCCTCACGGTGTCCAACACCGACGTGAGCCTGAACGGCCTGTTCGGCCTGAGCCCTTCTACCCGCATCCCTCTGGAAATGATCGAGCGCGTGGAAGTGCTCAAGGGCCCGGGCGCCCTGACCAACGGCGTGGGCCCTGGCGGCAGCGTGGGCGGCAGCATCAACCTGGTGACCAAGCGCGCGGCCGACACGCCCATTACGCGCCTGACCACCAGCTACATGGGCAAGGCCCAGTTCGGCACCCACCTGGACGTGGGCCGCCGCTTCGGTGAAGACAACCAGTGGGGCGTGCGCGCCAATGCGCTGGTGCGCAACGGTGAAGGCAATGTGGATGGTGGCCGCCAGCGCGCCGACGTGGCAGCCCTTGGCGTGGACTACGCCGGCGGTCGACTGCGCTGGTCGCTGGACGCCTTCGCCACCGAAGGCGAAACCCGGCAGTTCCGCCCCCAGACGGCCTTTCGCGCGGGCGTCACACAAATGCCGGCGGCACCGGACAACCGCACCAGCATCTACCCCGGCGCCGACATGACGGACGACATGCGCACTGTGATGTCACGCCTGGAATACGACCTCAACGACAGCACCACGGTGTACGGCGGCGTGGGCTACACCCACAACACCAATGAGCAGCACTTCCCGACCGCCGGGTTGCGCGTCGACGGACTGGGCAACTTCACGGTGGCCAACGGCTACTACGACGCCTACAACAAGACGTCTTCGGCCGACGTGGGCCTGCGCACCAAGTTCCAGACCGGCGGCATCGGCCACACCGTGGCCCTGGCCACGAACTACCTGGACCAGGAGATCGGCTACTTCTACCAGCTGACCAGCACCTACGCCCCGTCCAACATCTACAACCCCGCGCCGCTGCCGACCATCAACTTCCCGCGCGGCAACCCGAGCAAGAGCAGCGAGCTCAAGCAGCACAGCCTGGCGCTGGCCGACACCATGTCGTTCGACAACGGCCGCTACCTGCTGACGCTGGGCGTGCGCGACCAGACCATCGAGCAGGGCAGCTTCAACGTCAACACCGGCGCAGGCACCGGCTATTACAAGGCCAGTGCCGTGACACCGCTGGCGGGCCTGGTGATCAAGCCGACGAAGAACATTTCGGTCTACACCAACTACACCGCCGGCCTGACCCGTGGCGGCACGGCAGGGCCGGGCACGGCCAATGCGGGCGAAACCTTCGCGCCGCAGAAGTCCAAGCAGAACGAAGTGGGCATCAAGGTGGACTGGGGCCAGCTGACCACCCAGGCCGCCATCTACCAGATCAAGCGCCCGAGCGCCCTGACCGACCCGGCCACCAACCGCTACAGCTTTGGCGGCGAACAGCGCAACCGCGGCCTGGAGCTGACGGCCTACGGCGAAGTCCAGCGCGGGCTGCGTGCCATGGCCAGTGCCTCGTTCAACACCGCCAAGCTCACGCGCACCGCCGGTGGCGTGAACCAGGGCAACGACGCTGCCGGCGTGCCGGACCGCACCTTCAACCTGGGCCTGGACTGGGATACGCCCCTGCAGGGCCTGAGCGTGAACGGCCGCGTGATCAACACCTCCGGCATGTACGCCGACGCCACCAACCGCCTGCGCGTGCCTGCCTGGACGCGCCTGGACATTGGTGCCCGCTACGCCACCAAGGTGGCCGGCAAGCCCGTGGTGCTGCGCGCCAACCTCGAGAACGTGAGCGACAAGAACTACTGGGTCATCAGCAACTACGTGACCGTGGGCGCACCCCGCACGCTGATGCTGTCGGCCGCGGTGGACTTCTGATGCATGTGCGGGACCGGAGTCTTGCCCTGACGTCCGTGCTGCGCGGTGTCTGGCGCGCTGGACCGGTGGTGTCGCGCATCGTGGCCGCCATTGGCGGCGGCTACGTGCTGGCGGCGCTGTTCAGCGTGGCGGTGCTGGCCCTGCCCATGGCCCGGTCGCAGGCCGTGATCACCGGCATGCTGGCCAGCTTTGCCATCTACACAGGCGCGGTGATCTGGGTGTTTGCCGTGCGCAGCGCCTGGCGCGCCTGGGCCGGGCTGGTGGTGGCAGCGGTGCCGCTGCTGCTGGCCGCATGGACTGTGTGGTCCTCAGCAGGAGCTTCCCAATGACGACGACCAACGACGGCGTGCCGGTGGACGAGCCCAAGGCGCCGGGCATCCGCCAGACCATGTCGGACCTGCATACCTGGGCTGGCCTGCTGTGCGGCTGGTTCCTGTATGCGATGTTCCTCACGGGCACCGTGAGCTATTTCAAGGACGAGATCTCGCAGTGGATGCGGCCCGAGCTGCCGCACCGCGCCGTGGTGCCGGACGCGGCCGAATCGGCCCAGCGCATTGCCAATCAGCTTGTCCAGCTGGTGCCCAATGCGCCGCAGTGGAGCATGCGCCTGCCCGACGAGCGCTACACCACGGTGGACAGCTTCTGGCGCCTGTCACCGGGGCAGGGGGCGGCTGCAAACGCTCGCACCTTCGGCAGCGCCAACTTCGATCCGCTGACCGGCGAGAAGGTGGCCTCGCGCGAGACGGTGGGAGGCGAGTTCTTCTACCGCTTCCACTTCCAGTTCCACTACATGCCCGTGCGGTGGGGGCGTTGGCTGGCGGGCTTTTGCGCCATGTTCATGCTGGTGGCCATCGTCAGCGGGGTCATCACGCACAAGAAGATCTTCACCGACTTCTTCACCTTCCGCTGGGGCAAGGGCCAGCGCTCGTGGCTCGACGCGCACAACGCGCTGTCGGTGTTCGGGCTGCCGTTCCACTTCATGATCACCTACACCGGACTGATCACGCTGATGGCGCTGTACATGCCTTTCGGCGAGCAGGCGGCCTACAAGACACCGGCGCAGAAGCAGGAAATGACCTCCCAGCTCAGCGCCTTCATCCAGCCCGGCAAGGCCACGGGCCGGCCGGCGCCGCTGGCGCCGGTGGACGACATGGTGCGCCAGGCCCAGGCGCGCTGGGGCGAGGGCAATGTGGGCCGCCTTACCGCCACCCATGCCGGCGACGCCGCAGCGCGCGTGAGCGTGACGCGCGGCGAGGAGGGCCGGGTCTCCATGAGCCCGCAGCACATGCTGTTCGACGGCGTGAGCGGCAAGCTGTTGGAGGTCAAGGAAAGCGTGGGTCCCGCGGCCGAAACGCGTGGCGTGCTGTACTCGCTGCACCTGGGGCGATTTTCCGACCTGCACATGCGCTGGCTGTACTTCATCGTGAGCCTGGCGGGCACGGCCATGGTGGGCACGGGCCTGGTGATGTGGACGGTCAAGCGCCGCCAGAAGCTCGGTGACCCGGCGCGGCCGCACTTCGGTTTCCGCCTGGTGGAAAAGCTCAACATCGCCAGCATCGCGGGCCTGTCGATCGCCATGGCCGGCTTCCTCTGGGGCAACCGCCTCCTGCCGCAGGGCATGGCCGAGCGCACCGTCTGGGAGGTGCATGTGTTCTTCATTGTCTGGGCGCTGACGCTGGCGCATGCCATGCTGCGCCCCTCGCGCCGCGCCTGGATCGAGCAGTTCTGGGTCGGTGCCGCCGCGCTGGCCTTGCTGCCGGTGGTCAGTGCGTTGACCACCGAGCGACCGCTGTGGCGCAGCCTGGCCGAGGGGGACTGGGTGTTCGCGGGCTTCGAGGGCATGCTGTGGGTGCTGGCCGGCCTGCATGTCTGGCTGGCGGTGCGCACGGCGCGCCACCAGGGGCCCAAGCTGCGGGCGGCACGGGCGCCAGCGCCATCCGCGCCCACCGGTTCTGCCATGTCCCGGGGGGGCGCGTGATGCACCACCTGCTCACCTTCGTGACCTGCCTGGCCGCCTTCGCGGCCCTGGCGCTGGGGACGGAACGCCCGCAGGACGAGCTGTTCGATCAACCCCTGGCGCGGCGCGCCACCTGGGTGTTGCGCCTCGCGGGCTGGAGCGCCCTGGCCCTGGCGCTGGCCATCATCGTGCAAGCCCAGGGTTGGGGCATGGGGCTGGTGAGCTACAGCGGCCACACCAGCCTGGCGGCCGGCATCGTGCTCTGTGCGCTGATTGTGCGCGGTCGCATCACCGGCCGGCGTTGAGCCGCTGCTCCGGCCGCATCCGTGCGTTCGTTCAGCGGCGCAGCGCCCGCTGGCGCGAGCGCAGCATGACCACCTGGATGGCATAGCCCACGACAAACAATGCCAGCCAGGCCAGCAATGCACCGCGCACGAGCGCGGAGTCTGGCCCCGAGGCCAGGGGCCGGGACGGCGGCAGGCGCGTCAGCGTCTCGTTGATGCCGGGCACCAGCAGCAGAAAGACGCTGAACGACCATCCCAGTGTGGCCAGGTAGGCACCGGCTCGCCCCAGGAACGAAAGCCTGGGTGCCACCCAGGCACCGAGCACCGCGAGCAGCGCCAGGATGCCCAGCGCATGCCCGGCGTTGAATCCGCCGGTGCTCGACAGGCCGAAGGCCGTCAGCACCGAAAGCACCAGGCCGACCAGGTAGACGCGGCCGGAGCGCGTGCCCGGTTCGATGGCGCCGTGGCGGGCAAAGCTGTAGATGGCCGCGCCCAGAGGCAGCAGGCTGATGGCGGTGTGGGCGATGCCGAGGGCGGAGAGGGGGTTGGGCATGGGGGGATCTCGTGGTGGGTCGTTGGTCGCTGGTGACAAGGGCAGTCTAGGATTTCGCGGCGGGGGCAGGGGTGACAAGTGCATGACAAAGCTGTCATGCACCGCCTGCGGTGTGCCTTTGCCCCAGAATCGGCGGCATGAAGATCCTGGTCATCGAGGACGACCCCAAGACGGGCGACTACCTGAAGAAGGGCCTGCGCGAGAGCGGCTACGGCGTGGACCTGTCCCGTACAGGCACGGATGGCCTGCAGATGGCGCTGACCGGCGCGTACGACCTGGTGGTGCTCGACGTCAGCCTGCCGGGCATCGACGGCTGGCAGATCATGCCGGCGCTGCGCGAGAAGGGCGATGTGCGCGTGCTCTTCCTGACGGCGCGCGACCAGTTGAGCGACCGCATCCGCGGGCTCGAACTGGGCGCGGACGACTACCTGGTGAAGCCGTTCTCGTTCACCGAGCTGGTGCTGCGCATCCGGACCTTGCTGCGGCGCGGACCCGCACGCGAAGCCGATCTGTACGAGATCGGCGGCCTGCGACTGGATGTGCTGCGGCGCAAGGTCACCCGTGAAGGTGCGGAGATCGCGCTGACAAACAAGGAGTTTTTGCTGCTGCACCTCTTGGTGAAGCGGCAGGGCGAGGCGCTGCCCAGGACCTTGATCGCTTCCGAGGTCTGGAACATGAACTTCGACAGCGACACCAATGTCGTCGACGTCGCAGTCAAGCGCCTGCGCGCCAAGGTCGACAAGCCGTTTGCCACGCCGCTGATCCACACGGTGCGCAACGTCGGCTATGCCTTGGGCGACCCGCCGGCGGGTGCGGCTGGAGGCGGTGACTGATGCGCGCGCGCTGGCTCCCACGCTCGCTGGCGGTGCGCGTGACCCTGTTGTGCGGGCTGATCGCCGTCGGGGTCACCGGCATGCTGGGGGGCAATTACTTCTTCGCCGCGCGCAGCGCCATCCTGGCGCATGCGGACGAGCAGCTGATCGTGCGGGTGGAACGGCTGCGCCGCCTGCTTGGCGATGTGCGCACCGTGCAGGAGCTGCGCAACCAGGCCATGCTGCTGGAGGCGCTGTCGGGCAGTTCGGGGGACGTTTTCGTGGTGCGCCGAGCGGGCGAGGCGCCGCTGGTCGAGGTGAATCCAGGCCAGGTGGTGCCGCCAGCCTGTGCCGTTCCCGCTGCCGTCCACAGGCCCCTGGCCCGGGGGGATGTGTGCCACGGCGATGCCCCCCTGCCCCGCATGCACTGGGCGGCGGGCCGGGCCCGTGCAGGCCACGACGGGCAGATGGTCGAGGTCCTGGCCGGGCATGCCCTGGCCAGCGAGATGCAGATGATCCGGCGCAGCCGCGACCAGGTGCTGTTCAGCACCTTCCTGGCGGTGCTTGCCAGTTCGCTCCTGGTCTACTGGGTGCTGCGCCACGGCCTCAGGCCCCTGCACCGGGTGGCCGCGCAGGCCTCCCTGATCGAACCGATCAACCTCGCCATCCGGCTGCCCGAGCACGACGCGCCACTGGAGCTGCAGCAGATGGTGGCGGTGTTCAATGCCATGCTGGACCGCATTGCCACGGGCTATGGCCGGCTGTCGCAGTTCTCGGCCGATCTGGCGCACGAGATCCGCACGCCCGTCGGTGCCTTGATCGGGCAGACGCAGGTGGCGCTCAACCGCACCCGCACCCCCGAGGAGTACCAGCAGGTGCTCGAATCCAACCTGGAAGAGCTGAACCGCTTGCGCCGCATCGTGGACGACATCCTCTTCCTTGCCCAGGCGGACCACGCCACGCTGCAGATCGAGCGCACGCCGATGGACATGGCGGCTGAACTGCAGCGCATCGCCGATTACTTCGAGGGCCCCGCCGACGAAGCGGGCCTGCGCTTTGCCGTGCAGGCCCGTGGCACGGCGCGCGTGAACCCGCCACTGTGCCTGCGCGCGTTGCACAACCTGGTGGTCAATGCGGTGCGCTACAGCACGCCCGGCACCGTGGTGCGCCTGGCAGGCACCGAGGAGGGGGGCGTCTCGACGATGGTGGTGGAGAACGAGGGCCTGCCGATTCCGCAGGAGCAGATGCAGCGGCTGTTCGACCGGTTCTACCGGGCAGAGGCCGTGCACGCCCGCCCCGCCGAATCGAGCGGGCTGGGGCTGGCCATCGTCAAGGCGATCATGGACCTGCACGGGGGCGAGGTGAGGGCCTCGTGCTCGGCGTCGGGAACGATCCGCTTCGAGCTGCGGTTTCCGCACTGATCCGAACGCGCTGCAGGTTCAAAGCTTGAAGTCGTAGCCGATGGTGATCGGCGCGTGGTCCGAGAACTTCACGTCCTTGTAGATGGTCTCGGTGCGCGCCAGCGCGGCCATGGCCGGCGTCGCCAGGTGGTAGTCCAGCCGCCAGCCTACGTTGTTCGCGTAGGCCTGTCCGCGGTTGCTCCACCACGTGTAGGCGGTGTCGGTGGCCGTCGGTTGTAACTGACGGTAAACGTCTATCAGGCCACCGCCTTCATCAGTTGTGTGCAACAACTTTGTCATCCAGGCACGCTCCTCGGGCAGGAAACCGCTGTTTTTCTGGTTGCTGCGCCAGTTTTTCAGGTCGATCTGCTGGTGGGCGATGTTGACGTCACCGCACAGGATGAGTTCGCGCCCCTGCTTGAGTTGCATGAGGTGGGGGTGGAATTCCGCGAGAAAGCGGTACTTGGCCAACTGGCGCTCCTCGCCCGAGGAGCCGCTCGGGAAGTAGGCGCTGATGATGGACAGCTTGCGTGCGGGGGTGTCAAAGCGCAGTTCGAGGTAGCGGCCCTCGGCGTCGAACTCGGTCGATCCGTAGCCCACGATGACGTCGCTGGGCAGGTGGCGGGTGTAGATGCCCACACCCGAATAGCCCTTCTTCTGCGCATAGTGGAAGTGCCCGTCCATCTCCGCCAGGCGCTCGAAGCGTGTGGCCACGTCGGCGGCCTGCGCCTTGACTTCCTGGACGCAAATACAATCCGGCCGTGTGGCTGCCATCCAGCTTTCCACGCCTTTGGTGGTGGCCGACCGGATGCCATTGAGATTGAGGCTGGTCAAATTGAACAAGGAATTTCCCATGGTAGATGTTGGCGCGCAGAGCCCCGAGCAGGGCCAGTTGGCGCAGGACTTTGTACGGTTTGCGGTCGAGTCGGGCGTGCTGCGCTTCGGTGAATTCAAGACCAAGGCGGGGCGCATGAGCCCCTACTTCTTCAATGCGGGCCTGTTCGACGATGGCAGCAAGATGGGGCGCCTGGCCGAATTCTATGCAAAAGCCCTGATTGCCAGCGGCGTCGAGTTCGACATGGTCTTCGGGCCGGCCTACAAGGGCATCCCACTGGCCGCCACCGTGGCGGTGGAGCTGGCGCGCCAAGGGCGCAACGTGCCCTTTGCCTACAACCGCAAGGAGGCCAAGGACCATGGTGAAGGCGGGACCCTGGTGGGTGCGCCGCTCAAGGGCCGGGTGCTGATCGTCGACGACGTGATGTCGGCCGGCACGGCGGCGCGCGAGTCGATTGCCCTCATCAAGGCCGCGGGCGCCGCCCCCCATGCGGTGGCCATTGCGCTGGACCGCCAGGAGAAAGCCACCGAGAATGGACTGGACGTGGAGCACAGTGCAGTGCAGTATGTGCGCCAGCAGCTGGGGATGAAGGTTTGTACTATCGCCAGGCTGGCAGACTTATTGCTGTACCTATCGCAAACAGGGGGGGCGGAGATGCGCGCCCATCACGAGCGGGTTTCTGCATACCGCGAGCGGTATGGCGTGGATGAAGGGTAATTAGTTGCACAAGACGGCGTGGCTCATCGGCGAGTTGGCATTGGCAGGCCTGGCCACGGCGTCCGCGTGGGCGCAGCAGACGGGCCCCGTGGGCAGTATCTACACCTGTGTGGACCGCAATGGCCGCCGGCTCACGGCCGACCGGCCGATTCCCGAATGCGTGGACCGCGAGCAGCGCGAGCTTGGCCCATCGGGCATCGTGCGGCGCCAGATCGGCCCCACGCTGACCGAGCAGGAGCGCGCAGCCCTCGAAGTGCGCCAGCGCAAGGAGGCCGAGGAGCGCAGCCGTGTCCAGGAAGAACGCCGCCGCGAGCGCGCGCTGATGTCGCGCTACCCCGACAAGGCCGCGCACGACGTGGAGCGCAAGGCGGCCATCCAGATGGTGGAAGACGTGGCGGCCACGGCCCAGAAGCGCATCGTCGAGTTGCGCCAGCAGCGCCAGGCCATGGACACCGAGATGGAGTTCTACAAGAAGGACCCCAACAAGGCCCCGATGACGCTGCGCCGCAAGATCGCCGAGAACGACGACAGCATTGCCGAGCAGCAGCGCTTCATTGGCGGCCAGGACGAAGAGAAGCGCCGCGTGCACCAGCGCTTCGACGTGGAACTTGCACAACTGCGCAAACTGTGGGACGAGCAGCGGGGCGTCGGTTCGCCCGCTGCGGCCAGCAGCACCCCGGCCTCTGCCGGCGGTACCCGCTGAATCGCCCTGTAGATTTCAAGCTTCCTGGCGCTGGCTACCTTCCGCTGAAGGAAAGGTAGCCCCAGCGGGCTGCCTCAGCCCGCGAGCTTGGCGCGCAGCAGGTCGTTGACCTGCTGTGGGTTGGCCTTGCCCTTGCTGGCCTTCATGATCTGGCCCACCAGCGCGTTGAAGGCCTTGTCCTTGCCGGCGCGAAACTGGGCCACGTTGTCGGCGTTGGCTGCAATCACCTCGTCGATGATGCCTTCCAGGGCACCCGTGTCATTCATCTGCTTGAGGCCCTTGGCCTCGATGACGGCATCCACGTCGGTCGATTCACCGGTCCATAGCGCTTCGAACACCTGCTTGGCGGCATTGTTGGACACGGTGCCGTCGGCGATGCGGCCGATCAGCGTGCCCAGTTGTGCGGCCGATACGGGCGATGCGTCGAGCGCCATGTCGTTGGCGTTGAGGCGGCGCGAGACCTCGCCCATGATCCAGTTGCTGGCCAGCTTGGGCTGCTTGCTGGCCTGGGCTGCGGCCTCGAAGTAGGCGGCCATGGCCTTGCTTTGCGTCAGCGTGGTGGCGTCGTACTCGGGCAGGCCATAGTCGGCGACGAAGCGTGCCGCCATGGAGCGCGGCAGCTCGGTCATCAGCGCGCGCTGCTCGTCCACCCACGCGCGCGAGATCTGCAGCGGCGGCAGGTCCGGATCGGGGAAGTAGCGGTAGTCGGCCGCGTCTTCCTTGGTGCGCATGGAGCGCGTCTCGCCGGTATCGGGGTCGAACAGCACGGTGGCCTGCTGGATCTCGCGGCCATCCTCGATCTCCTCGATCTGCCAGCGGATCTCGTAGTCGATGGCCTGCTGCATGAACTTGAAGCTGTTCAGGTTCTTGATCTCGCGGCGCGTGCCCAGCGGCTCGCCGGGTTTGCGCACCGACACGTTGGCGTCGCAGCGGAAGCTGCCTTCCTGCATGTTGCCGTCGCAGATGCCGATCCAGGTCACGATCTTGTGCAGCTCGCGGGCGTAGGCCACGGCTTCTTCGGACGAGCGCATGTCGGGCTCGGTCACGATCTCGAGCAGCGGCGTGCCGGCGCGGTTCAGGTCGATGCCGCTTTGGCCGATGAAGTCCTCGTGCAGCGACTTGCCGGCATCCTCCTCAAGGTGGGCGCGCACCAGGCGCACGGTCTTCTTCTCGTCGCCGAGGAAGAACTGCACCTCGCCACCCTGCACCACGGGGATCTCGAACTGGCTGATCTGGTAGCCCTTGGGCAGGTCGGGGTAGAAGTAGTTCTTGCGCGCGAAAATGCTCTCGGGCGCGATGTGCGAGCCCAGGGCCAGGCCGAGCTTGATCGCGCATTCGACCGCGGCACGGTTCATCACCGGCAGCGTCCCGGGCAGGGCCAGGTCGACGGCGCAGGCCTGGGTGTTGGGCTCGGCGCCGAAGGCCGTGGGGGCGCGGCTGAAGATCTTGCTCTGCGTGGCGAGCTGGGTGTGGGTCTCGAAGCCGATCACGACCTCGTAGCCGTGGATAAATTTGCTTGCTGTCGTCGTCGTCATGTCACAGACCTCCGGGTTGGCGGAGGTGGTAGTCGGTGGCCTGCTGCAGCCGGTGCGCTGCGTTGAGCAGGCGCGCTTCCTGGAAGTAGTTGCCGATCAGCTGCAGGCCCACGGGCATGCCGCCTTCGCCAAAGCCAGCAGGCACGCTCATGCCGGGCAGGCCGGCCAGCGAGCCGGGCAGGGTGAAGATGTCGGCCAGGTAGTCGGCCAGCGGGTCGGCGCCATGCTCGCCCAGCTTCCAGGCCACGGTGGGGGCCACGGGGCCGGCGATCACGTCGCACTGCGTGAAGGCCTGCTGGAAGTCGTCGGCGATCATGCGGCGGATCTTCTGGGCCTTGAGGTAGTAGGCGTCGTAGTAGCCGTGTGAGAGCACGTAGGCGCCGATCATGATGCGGCGCTTGACCTCGTCGCCGAAGCCTTCGGCGCGGCTCTTCTTGTACATGTCCACCAGGTCGGTGTAATCCTTGGCGCGGTGGCCGAATTTCACGCCGTCGAAGCGGCTCAGGTTGGACGAGGCCTCGGCCGGCGCGATGATGTAGTACACCGGGATCGACAGCTCCGTGCGCGGCAGGCTGATGGGCACCAGCTTGGCGCCGAGCTTCTCGTACTCCTTGAGCGCGCCGTCCACGGCAGCGCGCACGTCGGGCGCCAGGCCCTCGCCGAAGAACTCGGCCGGGATGCCGATGCGCAGGCCATCGATGGAGTCGTTCAGCGAGCGGCCGAAATCCTCTGCGGGCATGTCGATCGAGGTCGAGTCGCGGTCCAGGTCGGGGCCGCACATGGCGGACAGCAGCAGCGCGCAGTCCTCGGCCGTGCGGGCCATGGGGCCGGCCTGGTCCAGGCTGGAAGCGAAGGCGATCATGCCGTAGCGCGATGCGCGGCCATACGTGGGCTTGATGCCGGTGATGCCGCAGAACGAAGCCGGCTGGCGGATGGAGCCGCCGGTGTCGGTGCCGGTCACGGCCGGCGCCAGGCGCGCGGCCACGGCCACGGCACTGCCGCCCGAGGAGCCGCCGGGGATGCGGCTGGTGTCCCACGGGTTGCGCACCGGCGCGGGCGCGTCGAAGCCCACGGGGACCACGGCCGAATTTTCGTTGGCCGAGCCCATGGCGAACTCGTCGCAGTTGAGCTTGCCCAGGGTCACGGCGCCGGCCTCGGCCAGCTTGCGCACCACGGTGGCGTCAAACGGCGACTGGTAGCCCGCCAGCATCCTCGAGCCGGCGGTACTGGGGAAGTCGCGCGTGACGAAGATGTCCTTGTGCGCCAGCGGCACGCCTTCGAGCGTGCCGGCCGTTCCGGCCGCAAGGCGCGCATCGGCCGCCTGGGCCTGTGCCAGCGTGGCATCTTCGTTGACCGCGACGTAGGCGCCCAGCGACTGGTGGGCCTTGGCGCGGGCCAGAAAATGCTGGGCCGCTTCCACGGCGGACACCTGGCGCGTGCGCAGTTGGGTAGCCAGGGCGGTGACCGTCAGGTCGTGCAGGTCTGATATTTGCTTGTTCATGCCTGCCTCACTCGATCACTTTGGGCACGAGGAACAGGCCACGCTCCACCGCAGGGGCACTGCGCTGGTTGGCTTCGCGCTGATTCGGTTCACTGGCCACGTCGTCGCGCAAGCGCAGGGCAACTTCCCGGATGGCCGCAACGGGGTGGGCCAGGGGTGTCAAGTCCCCGGTATCCACAGCGCGCATCTTCTCCACGATGTCGAAAAAGCCGTTGAGTTGCGTGAGCATGCGCTCACTTTCGCTCGCGCTCAATTCCAGTCGTGCCAGGTTGGCGATTCGACCGATGTCCAGGGATGTCAGTGCCATAGGGAAAAAATTCGGGAGAAACCAGATGTAAAGCTGAAATGGGGGGTAGGGCCAGGGGAGTTATTCACAGGGGATAGGGTATTATCCCGGCTTTGCCGCAATACCCTCCCACCTGCCGGTCATTGTGCGAAAAAAGCGAAATTTGACCCCGTAAACCCGGCGATGGCAGGCCGATGCGCATGCCATGCCTGAGAGGATTCTTGAATGTTCGGAGCTTTCCGTCGGTACTTCTCCACCGACCTTGCCATTGATCTTGGCACAGCCAACACCCTGATATTCGCCCGCGACAAAGGCATTGTGCTCGATGAGCCCTCTGTAGTCGCCATCCGCCACGAAGGCGGACCCCATGGAAAGAAAGTCATACAGGCCGTAGGCCATGAAGCCAAGGCCATGCTGGGCAAGGTGCCCGGCAACATCGAAGCCATCCGGCCCATGAAGGACGGCGTGATCGCCGACTTCGTGATCACCGAGCAGATGATCAAGCAGTTCATCAAGATGGTGCACCCGCGCACGCTGTTCACCCCCAGCCCGCGCATCATCATCTGCGTGCCCTGCGGTTCCACCCAGGTAGAGCGCCGTGCCATCAAGGACGCGGCCGAAGCGGCCGGCGCCACCGCCGTCTACCTGATCGAAGAGCCCATGGCCGCCGGCATCGGCGCCGGGCTGCCGGTCTCGGAGGCCAGCGGCTCCATGGTCGTGGACATCGGCGGCGGCACCACCGAGGTGGGCGTGATCTCGCTGGGCGGCATGGTCTACAAGGGCAGCGTGCGCGTGGGCGGCGACAAGTTCGACGAAGCCATCATCAGCTACATCCGCCGCAACTACGGCATGCTGATCGGCGAGCCCACCGCCGAGATGATCAAGAAGAACATCGGCAGCGCCTTCCCGGGCTCCGAGGTCAAGGAGATGGAAGTCAAGGGCCGCAACCTCAGCGAAGGCGTGCCGCGCAGCTTCACCATCTCGAGCAACGAGGTGCTGGAGGCGCTGACCGATCCGCTCAACCAGATCGTCTCGGCCGTCAAGAACGCCCTGGAACAGACTCCGCCCGAGCTCGGAGCCGACATCGCCGACCGCGGCATGATGCTGACCGGCGGCGGCGCGCTGCTGCGCGACCTGGACCGCCTGCTGGCCGAGGAAACCGGCCTGCCGGTGCTGGTGGCCGAAGACCCGCTGACCTGCGTGGTGCGCGGCTGCGGGATTGCGCTGGAGCGCATGGACCGCCAGGGCAGCATTTTTACAAGCGAGTAAGTTCCCCGTGCCTGCGCGCCGCGCAGGCACCCTACCGCGCTGAAATGGCATGACCGCAACCGCACCGATGCTTTTTGAGCCGTGCCCCTGGCCGCGTTGGCTCGCCGCCTCGCAGACCCATCGCTGAGCGCCATGCCCCTGGGAACCCTGGAGCGCAGTGCGCCTCCCTTCTTCAAGCAAGGACCTTCGGCCCTGTCACGGCTGGCGCTCTACAGTGCGCTGGCCCTGTTCCTCATGGTGGCGGACGTCCGCTTCAAGCTGACGGGCCCGTTTCGCCAGGCCGTATCCACCGTGCTCTACCCCGTGCAGTGGCTCATGCTGCAGCCGGTGGAGTTCGCCGGGCGTGGTGCGGGCTACTTCCAGAACCTGCAGGCCGCGCAGCAGGATGCCGATGCTGCGCGCAGCAAGATGGCCCAGATGTCGCAGCGCGCGAGCCAGGCCGAGCAACTGCTGCTGGAGAACGACCGCCTGCGCAAGCTGCTCACGCTGCGCGAACGGCTGGACACACCGGCACAGGCCACCGAGGTCATCTACGACACTGCCGATCCCTATACCCGCCGGGTGGTGGTCGACAAGGGCCACATGGCCGGCGTGGAGCTGGGTGCGCCCGTGCTCGACGAAGCCGGCGTGCTGGGCCAGGTCACGCGGGTGTTCCCGCTGCTCAGTGAGGTGACCCTGCTGATCGACCGCGACCAGGCCATTCCCGTGCTCAACATCCGCACCGGTGCGCGCGGGGTGGCCTATGGCGATCCCGTGGCGGGCAACAGTGGCGGCATGGAGCTGCGCTTCATGCCCGCCAATGCCGACGTGCGCGAAGGCGACCTGCTGACCACCAGCGGCGTGGACGGCCTGTACCCCTCGGGCCTGCCGGTGGCCAAGATCGTGCGCGTGGAGCGCCGGGCCGACTCGGCCTTTGCGCGCATCTACTGCGAACCGCTGGCCCAGGTGCAGGGCGCGCGCCATGTGATGGTGCTCAAGCCCCTGGCAGGGCACATTCCCGAGCGCCCCGAGCCGGCGCCAGCGCCCGCCGCGGGCAAGAAGGGACGCCACAAATGATCATGCCGCGCGGACAGCCGCTGCTGCTGCCCGTCAACCCCGTCTTCATCGCCGTGAGCCTGGCGGCCGGCCTGGCCATCAACATGCTGCCCCTGGGGCGCATGGTCTGGTTGCCCGACCTGCTGATGCTGCTGATCGTGTTCTGGAGCGTGCACCAGCCGCTGCGCATCGGCATGGGCACGGCCTTTTTGCTGGGCCTGTGCATGGACGTGCAGCAGTCCGCGCTGCTGGGCCAGCATGCGCTGTCCTACTCGGTGCTGGCCTTTGGCGCCATCGCCATCCACCGGCGCCTGCTGTGGTTCAGCGTGCCCTCGCAGGCGCTGCAGGTGCTGCCGCTGTTCCTCATCGCGCATTCCATCGAGCTGCTGGTGCGCGTGGCCTCGGGCGGCATCTTCCCCGGCCTGTGGATCTTCGTGGCCCCGGTGCTGGAGGCGCTGCTCTGGCCGCTGGCCAGCTGGGTATTGCTGGCGCCGCAGCGCCGGCCGCCCGATCGCGATCAGAATCGCCCGCTATGACCCTGGTGTGGACCATCCTGCAACCCGCCTGCGCTTGCTGCACTGCGGTGGGGAGTGCGCAGCGTGACTGAACTGCGCAACGCCGAGGCCGACTCGTCCCGGTTCCGGGCCCGCATCTTCACCGTCGCTTTCGTGGTGCTGCTGGCCTTCGGCCTGCTGGTCGCGCGCCTGGTGTTCCTGCAGGTGGTGCGCCACGACGACCTGGCTGCGCAGGCCGAAAGCAACCGCACGGCCGTGGTTCCCATCGTGCCCAACCGCGGCCTGATCATGGACCGCAACGGCGTGGTGCTGGCCACCAACTACGCGGCCTACACGCTGGAGATCACGCCCTCGCGCGTGGGGGGGCTGGAGGAGACCATCGAGGCGCTGTCCAAGGTGGTGGACATTCAGCAGCGCGACCGGCGGCGCTTCAAGCGCCTGCTGGAGGAGTCGCGCAACTTCGAATCCCTGCCCATCCGCACGCGCCTGACCGACCAGGAAGTGGCGCGCTTCTCTGCGCAGCGCTACCGTTTCCCGGGCGTGGACATCAAGGCGCGGCTGTTTCGCAACTACCCGCTGGGCGACGCGGGCGCCCATGCCATCGGCTACATCGGCCGCATCAACCAGACGGAGAAGGCGCGCATCCAGGACTCGGACGACGAGGCCAATTACCGGGGCACCGAGTACATCGGCAAGCTCGGTGTGGAGCAGAGCTTCGAGACCATGCTGCACGGCCTGACCGGTGTGGAGCGCATGGAGACCTCGGCCGGCGGGCATGCGGTGCGGCGTCTGGCCAGCCACCCGGCCACGCCGGGCAACACGGTGATGCTGTCGCTGGACATCAAGCTGCAAAAGCTCGTGGAGGACATGTTTGGCGACCGGCGTGGTGCACTGGTGGCCATCGACCCGCGCAATGGCGAGGTGCTGGCGCTGGTGAGCAAGCCCACCTTCGATCCCAACCTGTTCGTGGAAGGCATCGACAGCGAAAGCTGGCAGGCGCTCAACGAGTCCATCGACAAGCCCTTGCTTAACCGCGCGCTGCGCGGCACCTACCCGCCGGGCTCCACCTACAAGCCCTTCATGGCGCTCGCGGCGCTGCAACTGGGCAAGCGTGCGCCCAGCATGGTGGTCAACGACCCGGGCTTCTACACCTTTGGCGGCCACACCTTCCGCAGCCACGAGGGCGGGCTGGGCGGGGTGGACATGCACCGCGCCATCCAGTTCTCGAGCAATACCTACTTCTACTCACTGGCCGTCGAGATGGGCGTGGACGCCATCCACGACTTCATGAAGCCATTGGGCCTGGGCCAGAGCACGGGGATCGATCTCAACGGCGAGGTGCGCGGCGTGCTGCCCAGCACCACCTGGAAGCGCAATGCCTACAAGCGCCCCGAGATGAAGCGCTGGCACCCCGGCGAGACGGTGTCCCTGGGCATCGGCCAGGGCTACAACAGCTTCACCATCCTGCAACTGGCGCAGGCCGAGGCCACGCTGGCCAATGGCGGCATCCGGTATGCGCCCCACCTCATCAAGGCAGTGCGCGATACCGTGACCGGCACGGTGACGCCGGTGGTGCAGCCCCCGGGCGAGAACCTCGGCTACCTGCCCAAGAACGTGGAGATCGTGCGCAACGCGCTGGTGGCGGTGAACAAGGGTGGTACGGGCACGCGCATCTTTGCGGGCGCACCCTACACGTCTGCCGGCAAGACGGGAACCGCGCAGGCGATGAGCCTGGGCCAGAACGTGCGCTACAACGCCAAGCTGCTCGAAGAGCACCAGCGCGACCACTCGCTGTTCGCGGCCTTCGCGCCGGCCGAGGAGCCCCGGATCGCGCTGGCCGTCATCGTGGAGAACGCCGGGTTCGGCGCCGCCGCCGCCGGCCCCATCGCGCGGCGTGTGTTCGACTACTGGCTCCAGGGCGAGTACCCGAACGATGAAGACCTGGCAGCGGTGCGCAAGGGCGTCGCCGCCGCACCCATCGGCAAGCCGCGCGCGGTGGCCGACGTCAGCGTCAGCCCGCCTGCGCCCTGAGTCAGGCCCTCGCGCCCCGTGCCGGTGGGGCCAGCTGGCTGAACACCAAGGCCGCCACGATCATGGCCGCGCCGCCCAATCCCGCCCAGCCGAGCCGCTCGCCCAGCAAGGCCCAGGCCGTGAGCGCGGCGAACACCGGCTCCAGCCCGAAGACGATGGCGCTGCGCATGGCGTCCACCCGCTGCTGGCCCCAGGCCTGCAGGGTGACCACCACCACGCTGGCCAGCAGGCCCAGGTAGACCACGGCCACCCAGGCATCCACGGGCAGCCGGGCAGTCGATTCCAGCCAGCCCATGCCGCCCTCGCGCGCAAGCAGCAGCAGCGTGGATGCCAGGGCCATCACCGTGGCCTGGGCCGCCGCCATGCGCGTGGCGCGCAACGGGTTGGCAGCCGTGCGGCGCGCGCACTCCTCCAGGGCGAGAATGTAGAGGGCATAGAACACGGTGCTGGCCAGCGTCAGCGTATCGCCCAGGTTCCAGGGCTCGTTCTCGTGGAACATGAGGGCCATGCCCGCGCAGGCCATGGCGCAGGCGGCCCACAGCCGCCAGCCGTAGCGTCGGCCCATCAGCGCCATGGCGATCAGGGGCACCACCAGCACGTTCAGACCGGTCACGAAGGCGTTGCGGTTGCTGCTGGTGCGTGCCAGGCCCTCGATCTGCAGCCAGAAGGCGAGGAACAGCAGCAAGCCCAGTGCACAGCCCCAGCGGCGCTCGTGGCGCAACATGCCCCACCACAGCGGCGCCAGCACCGCCAGGGCAATCACGAAGCGCAGCCAGATGATCTGCAGCGCATCGAGCTGCGCGGAGAGCAGCTTCATGGCGGGGAAGGTCGTTCCCCAGACCATGGTCACCACCAACAGGGCCAGGAGGCCAAAACGTTCTGGGCGCATAGGCAAAAAAGAAAAAAGGCTGGCCGGTCTCCCGGCCAGCCCGATCGGGCGGAAAAAGAAAGCCGTGGATCAGTTGAACAGGTAGCGGGCCTGCAGGTTCAGGCGCAGCATGTCGCCCTTCTGGCCGTCGAAGGTGGTGCGGCGGCCGCCGATCAGCTCGCTGCCCAGTTCCACGTTCTTGATCGGCAGGTAGTACATGCCGGCATGCCATTGGTAGAGCTTGTGGTTGCCTTCGCCGCCGTAGGCGTTCACGTAGTCGTCGCCCAGGCGGTGGCGCGAGCGCACGGCGCCCAGCGACACGGTGCCGCGCATCTTCTCGCTGAACACATTGCTCAGGCCGATCACGACGCCGTGCGAGCGGTCCAGGCGCACGGTGCCGCCGTCGAGCACGGGGTAGTTCGCGCCCACCAGGTAGGCACCATCGCCGTCGCCATCCAGGCGCGTGTACTGGGCCATCAGCGTGGTGGTGCCGGTGATCTTGTAGCCGGCGCCGATACCCACACCCAGGCCGCGCTTGCTGAAGCCGTCGACACGTTGCTCGTGCGAGAGCAGGCGGGCGTTCACGTTGCCCCAGTCGAAGGCCTTGTCCACGCGGGCCACGAAGTTCAGGCCTTTGGCGCCGTCGGTGGGCTCTTCGAGCGCGAACTGGAACTTGGCCAGATCGGGGTTGTTGTAGGTGTAGCGGATCTGCGCGGGGCGGCGGAAGGTGGCGCCAGGCGGGCCGTTGAAGTCCACGGTTTCTGGCAGGTTGTCCGTGTCCATGAAGGTCGACCAGGTCTGGCCGATCAGCCAGCCGGCGTATTCGCCGTAGGCGTGGCGCAGGCGCAGGCGGTTGCGGTTGCACTCGGCACCGCAATAGGCGTAGAAGTCGGCCTCGATCTTGGTGTTGAAGGTGCCGATGGAAGTCGGCGTGGAGGTTTCGAAGCCGAAGCGCGAGGTCTGCGCGGTCAGGCTGCTCTTGCCCTGGCGCGAGTCGCCCAGGGGCTGCTCCATCAGGTTGGTGAAGGTGTCGCCAGGGGCGGTGCCCTTGAAGTCCTTGACCATGTTGGCCTCGGCAAAGCCGTACACGCGGATCGAGGTCTCGCTGCCCGGCAGGCGGAAGCTGCCCGGGATGTCGCCCAGCACCACGGCGTCCTTCTGCTTGAGTTCCACGGCCTCGATGCGGTCGTTCCAGGCCGATGCCGATGCGGCGGGCGCGGCTGGCGCCTGGGCCTGCTGGGCCTTGAGCTGGTTGAGCTCGGCGCGCAGGGCCTTGAGCTCGTTGCGCATCTCCTCGAAGTCCTTGGCGGACTGGGCGAAGGCCGCAGGGGGCAGGCTGCACAGGCCGGCGGCCAGCAGGGCGAGGAACGTGTGGTTCAGTTTCATGGTCACTCCGGTAGGGGCTGGTAATGGCATGGCACGGGCCTGGATCTCAGGCGCTCATGCGGCCGATGAAGGCACGGATGCGGTCGTTGGCGGGGTTGTTGAAGAATTCGGCGGGCGCCGCGTCGTGCGCGATGCGCCCCTGGTCGAAGAACATCACGCGGTCGGCCACCTCGCGGGCAAAGCCCATTTCGTGGGTCACCACGATCATGGTCATGCCGCCGCGGGCGAGTTCGCGCATCACGTCGAGCACCTCCTGCACCATCTCGGGGTCGAGGGCCGAGGTGGGTTCGTCGAACAGCATCACCTTGGGCTGCATGGCCAGCGCGCGGGCAATCGCCACGCGCTGCTGCTGGCCGCCCGACAACTGCCAGGGGTACTTGTGCGCATGGTCCTGCATGCCCACGCGGCGCAGCAGCACCATGGCCTGCTCGTTGGCCTGCGCGCGCGGCGTGTGGCGGATGCGCCGTGGTGCGAGCGTCACGTTGTCCAGCACGCTCATGTGGCCGAACAGGTTGAACTGCTGGAACACCATGCCGACCTCGCTGCGCTGGCGCTGCAGCGTGGCCATGTCGTCGGTCACTTCCACACGGTCGATGGTGATGCGGCCCGCGTCGTGCGGCTCGAGCCGGTTGATGGCGCGCAGCAAGGTGCTCTTGCCCGAGCCCGAGGCACCGATGATCACGGTGACCTCACCCGTGTTGAATACCGTGGAGACGTCGCGCAGCACCTGGTGCGTGCCGAAGGATTTGCAGACGCGGTCGACCACGATGAAAGGTGTGGGGCGGCTCATTGGTTGCGGCCTTCCACGTCAAAGCGGTATTCCACGGCATTCGAGATCTGCGTGACCAGGGTGGTCAGCAACAGGTAGGTGATGGCCACTGTGGACAGGGTGGCGATGGGCTGGAAGGTGGCCGACTGGATGCGGTTGCCCACGTTGGTCAGCTCCACCACGCCGATGGCATAGGCCAGCGACGAATCCTTGAGCAGTGCCACGAAATTGCTGACCAGCGGCGGCAGCGAGATCTTGAAGGCCTGCGGAAACACCACGTCGGCGAACACGTGCAGGCGGCCCAGGCCCAGGGCACGGGCGGCTTCGGTCTGCCCGCGCGGTACGGCCAGCAGGCCGGCGCGGATGGCTTCGGCGTTGTAGGCGCCCACATTCAGGCCCAGTGCCAGGACGGCCGCCGCGAAGTCGGGCAGGTTCAGGCCCGGCACCAGCACCGGCAAGGCGAAGTAGACGAACAGGATCTGCACCAGCAGCGGTGTGCCGCGGATGACCCAGATGTAGAAGCTGGCCACCCAGCGCACGGCCACGATGCGTGAAGTGCGGGCCAGGGCGGCGCCGGTGCCCAGCACCAGGCCCACACTGCCGCTCACCAGGGTGAGCCACAGCGTGGTGCGCGCCCCGTCAGAGAACGCCTGGGCGTTGGGGCTGATGGGCTCGGGCAGGAAAGAGAGCAATTTGCCCAGCAGCGCCAGCGCCAGGACCATCAGGACGACGGCCGAGACGAGCGTGGCGTTGCTGCGCTGCTGGCGAGACCAGCGCTCGGGCCAAAGGGCAGTGAGCATGGGAAACCCCGGTCAGATCACAGAAGGGGCGTGCTCAGTTCGTGCAGCGAACGTCTTCGTTGAAGTACTTCTTGGACAGCGCTGCATAGCTGCCATCGGCCATCACTTCGGCCAGCGCCTTGTTCCAGCCGGCGGCCAGCGAGGTATTGCCCTTGGCCACGGCGGCGGCGATGCGCTCGATGAACAGCATGTCGCCGAGCTTGAAGCCCGCACCGGGGTTCTTCTCCGAAACGGCCTTGGCCACGAAGCGGTCGGTCACCCAGGCGTCCACGCGGCGCGAATTCAGCGCGCTGCGGGCATCCACGTCGGTGGGGAAGTTCTTCATTTCCTTGATGGACGAGACCTTCTGCACATTCTCCAGGTAGCTGGTGCCGGTCTGCACCGCCACCACCTTGCCAGCCAGGTCCTTGGCGCTCTTGATGGCCGGGTCCATCGCGATGATCATGCCGCCCGAGCAGTAGTGGGGCTCGGTGAAGGTCACGGCCTTGGCGCGCTCTTCGGTGATGCCGTGCGATGCGATCACCAGGTCCCAGCGGTCCTGGCGCAGGCCCGTGAGCAGGGCGTCGAAGCCCAGGGTCTTCCATTGGATGGTGAGGCCCATCTTCTTGGCCACGAGCTCGGCCGTCTCCACCTCGAAGCCGGTCAGCGTGGTGCCGTTGAAGAAGTTGAACGGTGCGAACTGTCCTTCGGTCGCGATGAGAATCTTGCCGTCCTTCTTCACATCGTCCAGGGTCCGGGCGTGGGCGGAGAAGGCAGCGCAGAGCGCGAGGGCGGTGGCTACAGCCTTGAACAATTGCATGGGATGGGTCCTGTACGGGTATTGCAGGTACAAAAAATCCGGCTGCGGGTAAGCAAGCCGGAGGCGGTTGGAATGCGCGGTGCACCATCGCGGATTGCGATGGCTGCCGTCACGAAATAGTCACCAATTATAAGGAGTGGTCTTTTTTCGCCGCCACAGGGGACCCCCTACAAAAGCCGGTTGTAGGCCAAATCACAACAGGTTTTAGAGAAGGCTCCCGAACTATTCGCTGCGCTGGTAATCGCGCGGGCGCATTCTTGTTCAGTGCGTTGCTCAGCGCAGAAAGGCGTCGTAGCCGGTCTTGAGGATCAGCGCCCCCACGACCAGGATGAAGATGCCGCGCACGAAACCCGTACCGTGCTTGAGCGCCATGTGCGTGCCGATCAGGCTGCCCACCACGTTGGCGACGGCCAGCGTCACCGCGAAGTGCCACCAGACGTGGCCCTTGGCCGCAAACAGGGCAATGGCCGCGACGTTGGTCGCGGTGTTCAGCAGCTTGGCCGAGGCCGAGGCGTTGAGAAAGTCGTAGCCCAGCCAGCGCACGAACAGGAACACGAAGAAGCTGCCCGTGCCGGGCCCGAAGAAGCCGTCATAGAACCCGATGGACAAGCCGATCAGGCTGGCCACCATGATTTCCATGCGCCCGGCAAAGCGCGGCACGTGATGCCGTCCCATGTCCTTTTTCGCCAGGGTGTAGGCCAGCACGCCCACCAGCACCAGCGGCAGCAGGCGGCGCAGGAACTCGGGGGATACCACGGTGACCGCCCAAGCCCCCGCGAACGAGCCGGCAAAGCCCGCGGCGGCGGCCGGCAGCAATGCGCTCCAGCGCAGTTGGACGCGGCGGCTGTACTGCCAGGTGGCCATGGCCGTGCCCCACACCCCGGCGGCCTTGTTGGTGCCGAGCAGGGTGGCCGGGGACGCCGCCGGAAACGCCGCGAAGAGCGCCGGCACCATCACCAGGCCGCCTCCGCCCACGATCGCATCCACGAAGCCGGCCAGCAGCGAAGCGGCAGTGATGAAAATCCATTCCATCCCATGATTTTCGCACCATGGCAGCTACTCTTTTGGTAGCGAATGAGGCCCCTCGCCCCTGGAAATCGGCCATAAAAAAGGCGCTGGGATTGCCAGCGCCTGAAAGGGGGTGCACCTCGTTGGGTGCTTTATAGGGTTGTTGGTTGTAGGGATGTCTCCTCGGCCCCTCGTCCAGCACACCAGGGCGCGCTTTCGAGTGACGGTACTGTAACGGCGGCACCCGCTTGGTGCATTGGGGGTTTCCCGCCCCCTTTTGGGGGGGCAATCGGGCAGAGAAACGCGGGGAGCGCCCCAAATGTGATTTTTTTCTTGGCATGCCTTGTGCAATGTGCCCTGTAACAAATTGCGAAAAGGGAGCTTCCACATGCGGGCAGTCATCCATGGGTTCGTCACGGTCTTGGCCTTGTGCCTGGGGCTCTGCGCGGCAACGGTCTGGGCGCAGGTGCCAGCCCCCGAGGCCGCCGCATCGGCCGCCGTGGCCCCAGGGGCCCCCGCGCCCCTGACGCGCCCCGGTCTGGTTGCGAAGGAGGCCATCAATGCCGCCGATACCGCCTGGATGATGACCTCGACGGCACTGGTGCTGCTCATGACGCTGCCTGGCATCGCCTTGTTCTATGCCGGCATGGTGCGCCGAAAGAACGTGCTCAACACCATGGCCAGCGTGGTGGCCATCGCTGCGCTGGTGAGCCTGCTGTGGTTTGCCATCGGCTACTCGTGGGCCTTCACGCCGGGCAGCGCCTGGCTGGGCGGTACCGAGCGCATGGGTTTTGCCGGGTTCGACTTCCAGCTGGCAGCCGGCAAGCTGTCGGTCAGCCATGTGGCGCCGGCCATTCCCGAATCGGTCTACGCCATGTTCCAGCTGACCTTCGCCATCATCACGGCGGCGCTGCTGGTGGGGGCCGTCGTCGAGCGCATGCGTTTCTCCGCGATGCTGCTGTTCATCAGCCTGTGGACGGTGTTCATCTACGCGCCGGTGGCGCACTGGGTCTGGGAGCCGGGCGGCTGGTTGGCACAGATGGGGGCACTGGACTTTGCCGGGGGCTCGGTGGTGCACGTGAATGCCGGCGCGGCGGGCCTGGTGTGCGCCTGGTTCCTTGGGCGGCGCAGCGGCTATGGTCGTGAGCCCTTCGAACCCTACAGCCTGGCGCTGACCATGGTGGGGGCGGGCATGCTCTGGGTGGGCTGGTTCGGCTTCAACGCGGGCTCAGCCGTGGCGGCCGACGGCCGGGCGGGCCTGGCCATGGCCGTCACCCACGTGGCCGCCGCCGCCGGCGCACTGTCCTGGATGGCGGGTGAGGCGGTCATGCGCGGGCGCCCCTCGTTGCTGGGCCTGTGCTCGGGCCTGGTGGCCGGGCTGGTGGCCATCACGCCGGCTGCCGGCTTCGTCACCCTGCGCTCGGCCGTGGTCATCGGGCTGGTGGCGGGCCTGGCCTGCTACTGGGGAGCGACGGGGCTCAAGCGGCTGTTGCGTGCCGATGATTCGCTGGACGTCTTTGGTGTGCACGGCATCGGCGGCATCGTGGGTTCCCTGCTCACCGGCGTGCTGGCCAGCCGCGGCGTGGGCGGCGTGGCGGGCAGTCTCTGGACCCAGGCCATTGGCGTGGGCGCCGTGCTGGCGTTCAGCCTGGTGGGCACGGCACTGCTGCTGTGGATCACGAACCTCGTGCTCGGCCTGCGCGTGGACGAGCAAAGCGAACAGGTGGGCCTGGATATTGCACAGCACCGGGAGCGCCTGGGTCAGTAGGCCTGCCAACGTTCTGAGGAGTTCATCACCATGCAGGACAGCGACAAGATCGCCATCGCAGCACACTTGCACGTGCTGCTGCGCCGCAAGACCGGCCGCGTGACCGACACCGAGTGGATGGCGGGCAACGCCGAGTACGCGATGGAAATCGTGCGCTTCGCACGCCAGCATGCGCTGGACGACGGGGTGCCCGAACTGGCCGAGTGGGCCGACCGGCTCGACCGTGCGGTGCACGAACCGGCCCCCGCGCCGCAGCGCCGCCCCCTTCTGGAGACGGCCAGCCAGGCGGTGCGCCAGCGCTTCGTGCCCGAGCCAGTGCCTGAAATGCCCCGCTATGTAGGGGGCATCCGCTGATCGCGATGGCTCACGCCTTTTGCGCGGCCAGTATCCACTCGGCGGCCTTTTCCGCCAGCATCAGCGTGGGCGAGTTGGTGTTGCCGCTGGTGATGGTGGGCATGGCGCCCGCATCCACCACGCGCAGGCCGGCAATGCCGCGCACCCGAAGCTGCGAATCGAGCACAGCCATGGGATCGTCCGCCCTGCCCATTCGCGTCGTGCCCACGGGGTGGAAGATGGTGGTGGCGATGTCGCCCGCCAAACGCGCCAGGTCTTCGTCGCTCTCGAACTGCACACCCGGTTTCCACTCTTCAGGCTGGTACCCGGCCAGCGCCGGCTGGGCAACGATGCGGCGTGTGACGCGCAGGCTGTCGGCGGCCACCTGGCGGTCTTCAGGGGTGCTCAGGTAGTTGGGGGCAATCGCTGGCGCGGCCTTGAAATCCGCGCTCTTGATCTGCACCGTGCCGCGGCTCGTGGGATTCAGGTTGCACACGCTGGCCGTGAAGGCGGGAAAGCTGTGCAAAGGCTCGCCGAAGGCGTCGAGCGACAGGGGTTGCACGTGGTACTCAATGTTGGGCCAGGGCTGGCCCGGATCGCTGCGCGTGAAGGCGCCCAGTTGCGACGGCGCCATGCTCATCGGGCCGCTGCGCTTCATCGCGTACTCCAGCCCGATCTTGGCCTTGCCCCAGAGCGAGCTGGCCATGGTGTTGAGCGTGGGCACGCCGTTGACCTTGAACACCGCGCGGATCTGCAGGTGGTCCTGCAGGTTGGCGCCCACACCTGGCAAGTCGTGCACCACGCCGATGCCATGGCGTTGCAGCAGGTCGGCAGGGCCGATGCCCGACAGCTGCAACAGCTGGGGCGAGTTGATCGCGCCCGCGCTCAGGATCACCTCGCCGGTGGCATGCGCGGTCACCATTTCTTGCCCGTCCCACACTTTCACGCCCGTGCAGCGGCGCGTGCCATCGGGCTGGGTGTCGATGATCAACTGCGTCGCCTGCGCATTGGTCCACATCTCGAAGTTGGGCCGGCCGTAGCAGGTGGGCCGCAGGAAGGCCTTGGCCGTGTTCCAGCGCCAGCCGCTCTTCTGGTTGACCTCGAAGTAGCCCACGCCTTCGTTGCTGCCGCCGTTGAAGTCGTCGGTGGCCGGTATGCCTGCCTGTTGCGCTGCCTTGGAAAAGGCATCCAGCACATCCCAGCGCAGGCGCTGCTTCTCCACGCGCCACTCGCCGGTGCTGCCGGTGGACTTGTTGCCGTGCAGGCGCTTGAAGTTTTCGTTCACGTCGCCGGGCTGGTCCAGGCGCCAGTGGTCCTCGTGGCGGCGAAAGTAAGGCAGGGCGTTGTCCCAGCGCCAGCTTGCGTCGCCGGTCAACTCGGCCCACTGGTCGTAATCGCGCGCCTGGCCGCGCATGTAGATCATGCCGTTGATGCTGCTGCAGCCGCCCAGCGTCTTGCCGCGCGGATAGCGCAGCGTGCGTCCGTTCAGGCCGGCATCGGGCTCGGTGTTGTAGAGCCAGTCGGTGCGCGGGTTGCCAATGCAATACAGGTAGCCCACGGGAATGTGTATCCAGTGGTAATCATCCTTGCGGCCTGCCTCGATGAGCAACACGCGGCGGCGGCCGTCGGCGCTCAGGCGGTTGCACAGCAGGGCACCCGCTGTGCCGCCGCCGATGATAATGTGGTCAAACGTGGTGTCGCTCATGGGAATAACGGTGGGGCAGGGGCGGGGCGCGGGTTGATCGGAAGGGTCGGCGCCATTGTGCGGACCATGGTCGTGGTGTCGAGGGGGTAAACGCGGCTTGCTAGCAAGTTTGTAGCTGTTGTGGCTTGGTGCAGTTGCGATTGCACGCAATTTGATAATAATTGCAAGCATTCGGGTCCGTGTCGTGCTTGCACGCAAGGGCTTGTCCTACCAGCGGCCCATGGCTCCGCTACCATGCTTTCCCTACTCCTCTTCTGGTGGCTCGCGCCGCCCGCTTCATGACCGACCCTGCTCCGCGCATCGCCCGCACCGATACCCCCGAGGGCTTGGGGGTGCTGCTGCATGGGCGTTGGGGCGCGGCAGAACTGGGCACGCGCAGGCAATGGAAAGCCCTGTCTTCACAGCTCCAGGCACAACCGTCCAGCGCGCAGATGGGCTGGGATTTGCGTGAACTGCAGTGGCTGGACCACGTGGGTGCGCAACTGCTCTGGAACCACTGGGGGCGCGCCTGGCCCGAGCGCATTGCCCTCACGGACATCCAGCGCGACATTCTGGAGCGCGTGGCCGAGTTCACCGTGGCTGAGCCGCCGCCACCCGAGCCCTGGCGTCTGGCCAAGGAGGTGGACCACCTGGGCCTGCTGGTGCTGCACGGCGTGGACCATGCTCGCCACATGCTGCAGATGGTGGGGCAACTGGTGCTGGATATGCTGCGCCTGGCGCGTGCCCCCCAGCGCGGCCCCTGGCGCGACGTATCCGGCCACCTGTACCGCATGGGGGCCACGGCGCTGCCCATCACGGCGCTGGTGGGTTTCCTGATCGGTGTGGTGCTGGCCTATCTGATGTCGCTGCAGCTGCGCCAGTTCGGGGCCGAATCGTTCATCGTCAACATCCTCGGCATTTCGCTCATCCGCGAACTCGGCCCCATGCTGGCGGCTATCCTGGTGGCAGGGCGCTCGGGCTCGTCCATCACGGCGCAGATCGGCGTGATGCGCGTGACCGAAGAGCTCGATGCCATGCGCGTCATGGGCATTCCCCACGGCTTCCGGCTGGTGATGCCGCGCACCCTGGCGCTGGCGCTGGCCATGCCGCTGATCAGCGTCTGGACCACGCTGGCGGCGCTGGCCGGCGGCATGCTCGCGGCCGACGTGGCCATGGACATCTCTCCCGCCTATTTCGTGCAGGCGCTGCCGTCTGCCGTGAAGGTGGGCAACCTCACCCTGGCGATGACCAAGTCGGTGGTGTTCGGGGCCTGCATCGCGCTCATCGGCTGCCACTGGGGCCTGCGCGTCAAACCCAACACCCAGAGCCTGGGCGAAGGCACCACGGCCTCGGTGGTCACCTCCATCACCATGGTGATCATCGTGGATGCGCTGTTCGCCATCGCCTTCAAGAGCATCGGGATCTGACACCGTGAGCACGACGACCGCCACCCCCTCCGCAGCCGGTGCGGACAGCAACAGGCCCCAGGCCCTGACGGTGCCGCCCGGCACGCCGCCCGTGGTCGAGGTCAAGGGCCTGTGGAGCGTGTTCGGCAAGGGCAGCGAGGCCTTTGCCGTGCACCAGGACCTCGAATTCACCGTGCAGCGCGGCGAGATGCTGTCACTGGTCGGCGGTTCGGGCACGGGCAAGACCGTGCTGCTGCGCCAGATCCTCGGCCTGGCCCGCCCCGCGCGCGGCACGGTCACGGTGCTGGGCCGTCCGGCGTCGGAAATGGGGCGCGCGGGTGCAGCCAGCCGGGTGGGCATGCTGTTCCAGCACGGCGCGCTGTTCTCGGCCTTCAACGTGCTCGACAACGTGGCCTTCGCCCTGCGCGAGCAGGGCACCCTGCCCGCGGACCTGGTGCGCGATGCCGCGCTGGTCAAGCTGCAGATGGTGGGCCTCAAGCCCGAGCACGCCAGCCGCATGCCATCCGACCTGTCCGGCGGCATGGTCAAGCGCGTGGCGCTGGCGCGCGCACTGATCATGGACCCGCCGCTGTTGCTGCTCGACGAGCCCACGGCCGGGCTCGACCCCAACAGCGCCGACGAATTCTGTGCCTTGCTGCGCGAGCTGCATGCGGCGCTGGGCCTCACGGTGGTCATGGTCACGCACGATCTTGATACCCTGTTCGCCCTGTCTACCCGGGTGGCCGTGCTGGCCGACAAGAAGGTCATCGTCACCGGCCCGCCGACCGAGGTGGCGCGCTTCAAGCATCCCTTCATCGAGCACTTCTTCATGGGTGAGCGTGGCCAGCGCGCCATGGCCCCCCTGGCGGGCTTGCCCGGGCAGCCGCCCGCGGCCCCAACGCAGACTTCCAAGGACGCCTGATGGAAAATAAATCACACGCACTCGCCGCCGGTATCTTCGTCATCGTGGTGGCCGCCATGCTGGCGGGCCTGGCGATATGGCTCACCCGCGACAACGCGAACTATGAGCAGTACGAGCTGTCCACCAAGGACGGGGTGAGCGGCCTGCAGCCCCAGGCCACCGTGCGCTACAAGGGAGTGGCCGTGGGCAAGGTCACGCGCATCGGCTTCGATCCCCAGGTCAACGGCAATGTGCTGATCCGCATTGCCGTGAACGAGCAGGCCCCCATCAGCCCCAACACCTTCGCCGTGCTCGGCTACCAGGGCGTCACGGGTCTGGCCCATGTGCAGCTCGACGATGCGGCCGCGCCCTACCCCGAGCTGCCGCCCGGCCCGAGCGGCCTGCCGCGGCTGCCGCTCAAGCCCTCGCCTTTCGGCCGGCTGGCCGAGCAGGCGCCAGCCATCCTGGGCCAGGTGGAAGAGGCCACGCGACGCATCAACCAGCTGCTGGGCGACAACAACCAGAAGCTGCTCACCGAAGCCATCGGCAACATCGGCCAGGCGGCCGGCAGCGTCAACGCCCTCACCAAGCGGCTGGACACCACGGTCCAGACCCGTCTCGATCCGGCACTGGCCTCGCTGCCCGCCCTGGCCGGCGATGCGCGCCAGACGCTGCAGTCGCTGCAGAAGGCTGGCACCAGTGTGTCGGACATGGCGGCAGGCATCAATGCCACCAACCAGCGCCTGACCATCGAGGGCGGCCCCATCGACCAGATCACCCAGGGCACCCAGGCGCTCACGCGCGCTGCCGACGCATTGGGCAGCAACACGCTGCCGCGCGTGACCCGTGCAGCCGACGAGCTGTCGCGCACCGCACGCCAGATCGGCCGGGCCGCCAACAGCGTCAGCGACAACCCGCAATCGTTCATCTATGGCTCTGGCCGCATCCCCCCGGGTCCGGGCGAAGAGGGTTTTGCCGCACCAGGCGCCGCGCGCTGATGGCGCCGCCCGACGAATTCAAGGAGTACATCGCCATGCTGGATATCCAACGCACTGTCCTGGGACGCCGGGGTGCCGCCCTGGCGTGCGCCGCCGCCGTGCTGGCCGGTTGTTCCGCCCTGCCTGGCCCCCCCACGCGAGCGGTGCAGTACGACTTCGGCCCCGGCGCCATGGCGACGGCACCGAGCGACCGCCGAGCCCCCCTGCCGCCTCTGGCGCTGGCCGACGTGGAAGCCACAGGGATGCCCGAGAGCAGCACCTCGGTGCTCTACCGGCTGGCCTACGCCGATGCGCAGCAGCCACGCCCCTATGCGCAGGCGCGCTGGAGCCAGCCCCCGGCGGTGCTGGTGCAGCAGCGCATCCGCGAGCACCTGGGCCTGCGCCGGGCCATCCTGAACACCAGCGATGCAGCCGTGCAGGCCCGCGTGGCGAACAAGCGGCCCACCGTGCTGCGCCTAGAACTCGAAGAGTTCAGCCAGGTGTTCAGCAGCGCCACCGAAAGCGCCGGCCTGGTACGCCTGCGTGCCACCGTGGCCGAGCCGACCCAGCTGGGCGAGAACCTGGTGGGCCAGCGGGTCTTCATCGTGCAGCGCACGGCGGCCACCGCCGATGCGGCCGGCGGCACCCGGGCCTTGGCCGATGCGGCCCAGCAGGCGGCGCGCGAGCTCGATGAGTGGCTGGAGCAGGTGGGGCGCTGAGACCCCGACAAGCCAGACCCGTGCTGCGCAGTGCAGTGCCGGAGCGCACCCCCGGGGCCAGCCTTGTTACGGATCGTTGCAGCACCCCTACTTAGGTAGGGTGTCAGAGCCTGCGGCGCTCTTCCATAATGTGCTGGAACGTGTTGACGGTCCAGCCAGGATCGCTCATGTCCCTTGTCGGGCTGCGAGGATGCAGGCTGCCCGATGCGGGGCGGCGCAGGCCGCCAATACGTTCCCTGGGTGCATGGGCGCCCGGTGGCTCGCTGCCATGGCCAGCCCAGCGCCCGCCACAGTGCCGAGCCTTGTTCGTTGTTTCCCCTTCGCCTGCGTGCGCAGGGCCGGATGGCATGCCGCCATCGGCCCCGCGGGCTTCGATCCACTTTCATTGCCGAGGTATTTTTCCGTATGTTCTTCAAGCCATCGCTGCTGCGCTCCGCCTGCGCTGCCACCATCGCCCTTGCCGCTACAGCCACCACCGCCGCCTGGGCCGGTGACAAGCTCTACGTGCAGGACAGTGGCAAGATCATGCTGGTCGATGTGGACGCCAAGTCCCTGACCCTGGTGTCGCGCCCCACGGTGGACGGTTCCATCACCGACATCGCCACCGATGCCGCGGGCACCCTTTACGTGCTGACCTTCACCTCGCTGTACCGCCTGGATGCTGCTGGCGCCGCGGTCCTGATCGGCAAGCATGGCATCAACGGTGCCAATGCGCTGACCTTCGACGGCAGCGGCAAGCTGTTCGGTGCCTCCAGCACCAACACCAACCTCTACCAGATCAATCCCGCCAACGCGCAGTCCACCGTGGTCGGTACCTTGCCATCCCAGTCGGCCGGCGACCTGGCCTACCTCAATGGCCGCCTGTTCTTTGCCGGCGAAAACGACTCGCTGGGCATCGTCAACCTGCGCAACAACCAGCAGTCGGCCAACGTCGGCAACTTCGGCTTGGCGACCTCGGTCTATGGCCTGGCCGAAGGCGACAGCAACACCCTGTACGGCGCGGCGTTCACGAAGCTGTTCAAGGTCGACCCCTCCACGGGCTCCATCAGCTACGTGATGGACTTCACGGGCCTGGGCCAGGCCGGCGGCCTGGCGCCGTTCAAGGCCGTGGTCACCCGGGCGGACGACCGGCTGTTCAACTATGCGGAAGACAGCTTCCCCACGCTGTTCAAGCCCTCGTTCTCCCCCTCGCTCACCTACGGCAACCAGTACTACCGTTTCTACCGCGACACCGGGACCATCCTGTCCATCAGCAATGGCCAGTTGAGCTACACCATCGTGGGCAGCTCGCCCGCCGTGCTGGGTCCGGTGGATGCCTTCCTGCCGCTGGCGATTGGCGCTGGGTACTGACTTCCCCTGAGTCGCTTCGCGCCTTCCCCCTGAGGGGAACGCCCCCGGTGCGGCGGGGCGGCCCTTGCACGGGGGCGCTGGTCTGGGCCGCGCGCGTGCATGCGCCGCGGCCCTGTCTTATTCCCGGGGCTGTTTCTTCGCGCCCTCGATGCCGGTCACCACGCGGGCGTAGCGCGCAAAGCTCCAGTACGCCCAGCCCCAGTCCATGAGCACGACCAGGCGGTTGCGAAAGCCGATGAGGAAGTAGACGTGGGCGAACAGCCAGAACAGCCAGGCAAAGTAGCCTGAAAAGCGCACCGGCCCCATCGGAGAGGCCAGGTCCACCACGGCGGCATTGCGACCGATGGTGGCCAGGTTGCCATAGTCGCGGTAGCGGAACGGCTGGGCAGGCTGCCCGGCCAGGCGGCGCAGCACGTTGGCGGCGGCGGCGCGGCCCATCTGCTTCGCGCCGGGGGAGACGCCGGGCACGGGCGTGGGCTCCTGGCCGGGGACATGGCTCTTGGCGGCGGCCAGGTCGCCCACCACGCCGATCTCAGGATGGCCGGGCAGCGTGAGGTCGGGCTCGACCACCACGCGGCCGGCGCGGTCGGTGGTGCAGCCGGTGGCTTCGGCCAGCAGCCGGCCCAAGGGCGAAGCCGCCACGCCGGCAGCCCAGACGATGCATTGGCTGGGAATCGCGTAGCTGCCTGCCGTGGGGTCCGCACCCGGTGCGGGGCCAGCCACCGTGAGGCCGGTGGCATCGATGGCCGTCACCCGGGCATTCACCCGCACTTCCACGCCCAGCTTCTCCAACTGCTCCTTGGCGCGCTGGCTCAGGGCCTCGGGCATGGCCTGGAGCACGCGCGTGCCGCCTTCGAGCAGGATGATCTTCGCGCTGGCCGGGTCGATGCGGCGGAATTCGCCGGGCAGCGTGTGGCGCGCGATCTCGGCCAGGGTGCCGGCCATCTCCACGCCCGTGGGTCCACCGCCCACCACCACGAAGTTGAGCCAGGCGGCGCGCCGGGCCGGGTCACCCTCGCGCTCTGCGGCTTCAAAGGCCAGCAGGATGCGGCGGCGGATCTCGAAGGCGTCGTCCAGGGTCTTGAGCCCGGGCGCGAAGGGCGCCCAGTCGTCGCGGCCGAAGTAGCTGTGGGTTGCACCCGCGGCCACGATCAGGTGGTCGTAGGGCAGGGCGTCACCGCCCTGCAGCAGCACGCTGCGTGCCGCGACGTCGATGCGCTCCACCTCGCCGAGCAGTGTGGTGACGTTGGGCTGCTTGCGAAACAGGTGGCGCACGGGCGCGGCAATCGCCGGCGCAGAGAGCCCGGCGGTGGCCACCTGGTACAGCAGGGGCTGGAAGAGGTGGTGGTTGGTCTTGTCGACCACCGTGACATCGATGGCGCTGCCATGCAGCGCGCGCGCCGCTTCCAGCCCTCCGAACCCGCAACCGATGATGACGACCCGGGGGCGGGGGGGTGTGTTGGGAATGCTCATGGCTGCATTATGGGCAGTCCACAGGGGCCGCTTTTGCGGTCACCTTCCAAAAGGCGAACCCCGTAGGCCTTGCGGCGTGCGGGGTGTTGGGGGCGCGTGGTTGATCAGGCGTTCATGAACCCCAGGTCTACCGGATACTCCGCCCCGCCGAAGTGGCTCAGGTTGGGCAGCACACCGGCGATTTCGGTGCTGCTCACGCCGAACCATTTGGCCAGTGTGGCGGCGTACTGGTCCACCGAGGTGCTGGGCAGCAGGCGGCCTTGGCCCACGTGCCATTGGTCGTCGGGTGCGGCAGTGCTGGTATTGCTGACCGGTGGGGCCGAGCCGTAGAACGCCTTGCCCTTGACGGCGCCGCCCACCATCAGGTGGTGGCTGCCCCAGCCATGGTCGGAGCCGTCGCCATTGGAGTTGAGCGTGCGGCCGAAGTCCGAAGCGGTGAAGGCCGTCACCTTGTCGGCGATGCCCAATTCCACCGTGGCGCTGTGGAAGGCGGTCATGGCATCGCTCAGGCGCTGCATCAGCCCCGGCTGCTGCGAGATCAGGTTGTCGTGCAGGTCGAAGCCACCCATCGAGACCATGAACACCTGGCGCTTGGTGCCCATGGTGCCCCGCGCGCCGATCAGGCGCGCCACCATCTTGAGCTGGTCGGCCAGGCCGTTGTTGGCGGGGAAGGGCGTGGCCAGGTTCACGCCCGCAATGCCGGTGGTGACCAGCGACTCGGAGGTCACGGCGCGCGCCGTCACCCGGTTGTACTCGTTCTCCAGCGTCTGGCTGCTGGTCTGCTGGATCAGGCTGGTCAGCGCCGAGCGCACGGCGGTGGAGCCATAGACGCTGCTCTTGACGCCATTGATCGGGATCGCGCCACTCGTGCTCACCTGGTACTGCAGCGCCGAGTCGCCCGAAAGGAACACCGCGTTGCCCGTGACCGAGATGCAGGTGAACAGCGAGTTGGCATTGGACGACAGTGCCAGGTCGCCGATGTTGCCGCCCCAGCCGATGGTGGAGCCTTCGGGCGAGGACGACTGCCACACCGATTGCTGGTCGTTGTGCGAGAACAGCTTGGGCGGCAGCGGGTACAGGCTGCGGTTGGAG
Organism: Pseudomonadota bacterium; assembly: GCA_040387235.1. Lineage (GTDB taxonomy): Bacteria > Pseudomonadota > Gammaproteobacteria > Burkholderiales > Burkholderiaceae_C > Acidovorax. The sequence continues at coordinate 23,600 of JAZKEE010000025.1, read as the reverse complement.
CCGTTGTACTGGGCCTTGGTCAGCGGCACCACCAGCGGCCCCACGTTGAGTTGCACGGCGGCCTTGCCGTTGTTGAACAGGCCCGTGATGCCCGACATGGCCGGGTGCAGCGCGTACTGGCGCCCACCGGGCAGGCCGGCCGTGGGGTTGAGCAAGGTGGCAGCCAACTCCGCCTTGGGGATCGCGATGCCACCGCCACCGAGCCCGTTGCCGCCCCGGATGGCGCTGTACTTGAGGTAGCTCGGGTCGTCGTAGGTGACCACGGTGTTGGCGTAGTCGTTGCCGCCGTAGAGGAACACGCAGACCAGGGCCTTGTAGTCGGTGGCGGTGAAGGCGGCTGCCTCGCCCATGGCAGCCAGGTTCAGGGCAAAGGGCAGGGCGGTGCCGGCCAGGCCCAGTTGGCCGCTGCGGCGCAGGAAGGCCCGGCGGGTGTGGAGTTCGGGTTGGAGCAGGTGCATGGCGCGTGTCCTCTTATTTCTGGATGAGGTACTCGGCCGAAGCCATGACCAGGAAGATCGCCGACGCGATGCGGTTGAGCTTGACGGTGTCGGTGCTCGCCGCCGTGACGGGCGTGGCCTTGATCGCATCGCTGATCAATTTCACGGTGGCGGCCGACAACTGGCCTGCGCACATCAGCAGGTTGATGCGCGCGACCAGGGCATCGGGGTCGGTCACCAGGGCCATCTCCTGGGTGTACAGCGCCTTGATGTCGTAGCCGTTGGTGCCGTTGCTGCTGTTGAAGGGAACGTCCGGCGCATTCACGTAGATGCCGTTGCGGATCACGCCCTGGATGTAGTTCAGGTAGCCCCCCACGCTGCTTTCGTTGACCAACTGGAACTCGGGCGCCACGGCGCCGCTCTGGGCCAGGGCCGTGGACGGCGGCACGTAGCCGGGCCGAAAGAAGTTGAACACCGAGGGCGAACGCAGCGGGCTCTGGCCCAGCCGCGAACTGGCGGAACTGGTGTCCCCGATCTTCCAGCTGCCGAAGCTGGAGCTGATGTTGAAGGTACGCCCCCACTGCACCAGGCGCAGCATGGGCTCGCGCAGCTTGCCGAAGCCCGGTTGCGTAAGTCCTGCGGGGGATCGCGCCTCGTCATCGAGCAGGATGGCGCGGACCACGGCCTTCATGTCGCCGCGTACGCTGGCGCCGTTGTTGTTGAACACCGTGGCCACGCGTGCCACGTAGGCCGGCGAGGGGTTGCTGGTAACCAGGCGCTGGATCAGCTGCTTGCAAATGAACGGTGCTACGTTGCCGTGGTAGAACAGGGTGTCCATTGCCGTCGCCAGGGCCGCGGCACCGGGCGCATTGGCCGGGATGCTGGCACCCAGGAAATTGACCGCCAGACTGGAGTGCAGCGACGCATTGAGCGACATGGACAGCCGCGTGAAGGCCGTGTTGGGCACCGTGCGGGTGGTGCCAGGCACGGTGCCCTGCTGGTTGAGCGACTGGTTGTAGTCGTAGCCCGTGAAAACGCGAGCGAGGTTGGTCACGTCGGACTGGCTGTAGCTTTCGATGGGCTGGCCCGAGCCGTCGCGGCGCACGGTGCCATCGACGTTGAGCATGACCAGCCCGATGGACATGAGCTGCATGACCTCGCGTGCGTAGTTCTCGTCCGGCTGGCGGCCCGTGGCGGCGTTCTCCTTCTGGTTGCCGCGGGTGTTGAGGTAATAGCCCATGGCCGGGTTCAGCGACACGTCCTGGAGCAGGTTGCGGAAATTGCCGAACGAATGGAACACCAGTTGGTCCCAGTAGTGCGCAATGGCGTGGCTGCGCCAGTTGAAGTCCAGGCCCGAGAGCGAGACCACGAAGATCTCGGACAGCGCGAGCGCCACGCGCTTGCGCAGGCTGTCGGGCGATGTCATGAGCTGTGACCAGATCATGCAGTCGCCCGGATAGGTGTTGTCGTAGTAGGCCGTGGAGTTGTCGACCGTCGCATATCCGCGCTGGTTGAGCCACTCCCAGCCCGAGATGCCGATGGGCGCGTTGAACTGCGAATTCAGCCAGGCGTCGAAGCCGATGGAGCGAACGGTGGCGATGTCCTGCGTGGTGGCCGCGAAGCCTGCCTGCAGCAGGAAGCGTGCAGCCTCCGGGTCGTTGAGCGGGCGGCCGCTGGAGAACACGGCGTCCCCAAAGCTGTCCAACGCGCCAACGTTGACCACCATGTTGTTGCTGGGCGGGCCGAGCACCACGACGCTGCCCTGGTACACACCGAGGTAGGTGCGGGTGCCCGGGTAGTAGCGGAACACCAGTGTGCCGCTGGTCACGCTGTTCTGGTGTGCGTCGAAGAACTGCGGAAACACCATCTCCGCCCAGTCCATCATTTCGTCGGGCGTGGGTGTGCGGCTGGCCGCCTGGTCCGACCGGAAGGAGCCCGAGCCGCCCATGTCGCCCAGCAGGGGCATGCTGGGCGCGTTGTCGGCCTGCCTGAGTGCCTGGGGCGCCTCGGCTTCGGCCTCGCCCCCGCCGCAGGCCGCCAGGGCCGCGCTCGCGGCGGCTGCCGCGGAGAGCTTGAGCCAGGGAGAGCCCACGGAGTCCGATGCTGTTGGCGCTGCTGCATCGGTAGGCGACAAAGAGGAGGACATGCGGGCTGGCAGCGGTGCTGCCAGCGCCACATCGGATGCTTCGTGGGCGTTTGTCATAGCGACTTTTGTGAAGATTTGTAGAGAAGTGTAGGCAACCTCCTACAAAAGTGGCATTCCCTACATGCGAGTAAGCGTTACCAAAAGAAACGCGCAGCTACCGCCACAGAGAGCGGGTGGGGTTTTTCGATGCATTGCCGCAACACCCGCTTTTCCGGCGATCAAAAACGGCCGGAGCGCTCTAGCGGGTGCTTGTCCGGCATGCCCGTAGGCGGGCGCCGACGTGGGTTCCACGGTGCGGACTACGCGCGGCCAGCGGACTCGTTCTTACAGTCTCTCCATCGCATCACGCAAGTGTTCCACGCAATCCGAGTGGATGGCTGAAGCGAAACGTTTGGAGGATGCACACCATGAATGAAGACACCGTCAAGGGCAACTGGAAGCAGTTCAAAGGCAAGATCACCGAGCAGTGGGGCAAGCTCACCAACGATGACCTGGACGTCATCGATGGCAAGCGCGAACAGTTCCTGGGCAAGCTGCAGGAACGCCAGGGCATTGCCCGCGACGCCGCCGAGAAGCAGCTCAGCGACTGGCATGGACGCCACCCCGACTTCCGCTTCAACGACTGACATGGCCTTGGCGCACCGGTAGCCAGAACCCTCCAGGGCCCCAACCCCTGCAGCTGGCGGGCCACCGGATGCACATCGCTCTTTCGACACCCCCCTAAAAGATACCCCTGAGACCCGAGGAGATAACCATGAAATTCGCCCGTACCCTGATCGCTTCCATCGCCGCCGGCCTGCTGGCCACTTCCGCGATGGCCATGACCCAGCCCGAATACAAGGCGGCCAAAGACAAGATCTCCGCCGACTACAAGGCTGCCAAGTCGAGCTGCGACGCCCTGAAGGACAACGCCAAGGACGTGTGCATGAAGGAAGCCAAGGGCGCCGAAGACGTCGCCAAGGCCGAGCTGGAGGCCCAGTACAAGCCTTCCGACAAGGCCACGAACAAGGCACGCATGGCCCGTGCCGATGCTGACTACGCCATCGCCAAGGAAAAGTGCGATGACCAGAAGGGCAACGCCAAGGATGTGTGCGTGAAGGATGCCAAGGCAGCCCACACCACCGCCAAGGAAAACGCCAAGGTCGCCAAGGCCGCAACCAAGCCGGCCGACAATGCCGCCGAAAAGGGCGCCCAGGTCGCCGAAGCCCGCAAGGACGCATCGGCCGAAAAGAACGAAGCCAACTACAAGGCTGCCAAGGAGCGCTGCGATGCCATGAGCGGTGACGCCAAGTCCAAGTGCGTGGACGACGCCAAGCGCATGTACGGCCAGAGCTGAATTGCGCCAGCCCCTGCATCGCGGCCTTCGGGTTTGACGGTGCACTCCGAGCCCCGCCCTGTGCGGGGCTTTGTCATGGGTGGCACCGCGTTGCACGGGGGCTGACCTGCATCAAAGCCGCCTGCCGCAGCCCCGCCTAAGCTTTGCCTTCAATGTCACGCAAGAATGGAAAGGCACATGGCAGCACTGGAATGGTCTGACGCACTCGCACTGGACCTGCCGCTGATGGACGAGACGCACGAAGAGTTCGTTGCGCTCCTGGCCCGTGTGGAGGCTGCCGACGATGCGCAGTTGCAGGCCCGCTGGCAGGACCTCCTGGTGCATACCGAACAGCATTTCGGGCAGGAGGACGAGTGGATGGCCGCCACGCGCTTTGCTTCGGGCAATTGCCACAGCATGCAGCACAAGGTGGTGCTGCAGGTCATGCGGGAAGGGGCCGCGCGTGCCGATCATGGCGATCTGCAGGTTCTGCGCATGATGGCTGCTGAGCTGGCGCGGTGGTTTCCCCAGCATGCGCAGAGCATGGATGCCGCGCTGGCGCTGCACCTGCGCCGCGTGGGATTCGACGCGTCCACCGGCGTGGTGAACGCACCCGAGGCACTGCCCGGCGAGCTGTTGCATGGCTGCGGCGGTGCAGCCTGCTCGCCTTCGGCGCAGCCGGTGGCCGCCTGAGCCACCGGCCCCTCCTTCAGTGCGCCAGCAAGCCGGCCGGATGGCGCGGCAGCAGCAGGATCGCCATGTTCCACGACAGGTCGCGCAGCGCTGCGCGCAGGGCCGCCGAAGCGGGCGCGCCCGGTGTGCCCGGAGGGCCGTAGGCCGCCCGCAGAACGGCCTGCTTGGCGCATTGCAGCGCGTCCCGGTCCTGCGCCCGCAGGGCGGCCAGCAACTGGTCGCGGTGGCGCTGTACGCGCAAGGCCTCGGCGCTCGACAAAGGCCGTGCCGGCACTGTGCCAGGCGCCGCCAGGTGGTGCTCCCAGGCCGAGGGGTGTGGCCGCGTGGCAGGCGCGTTCACGGCGCGCTCCCTGCCTGGGTGGCGCTGGCCAGTCCCGGGTGGGCGGGCGGGCGGGGCGTGCTGGCGGGTGGGGTCAATCCATACCAGTTGACCTTGCGGGTCAGCACCATCACGGCCGCCAGCACCAGGAAGAGCGCGATCGCGCCCACCGCCAGCGCGGTCTGCTCCAGCTGCAGCAGCACGTAGAGCAGGCCATACAGCAGGGCGATGGCAGCCCCCAGTGGAATGCCGCGTGCCAGGCTGCCCAGCATGTGGCTTGCGTAGTAGGCCAGCAGCAGCACACAGGCGGTCGCCGCGATGCCATAGGCGATGCCGAACGGCAGGTGCTCTGAGAGGCTCACCAGCAGCAGGAAGAAGCTGCACAGCGCGCTGCCCACGAGCAGGTACTGCACGGGGTGCACGCGCAGCTTCTTCATCAGCTCGAACAGGCCCACGGCCACGAAGGTCAGGGCGATGAACAGCACGCCGTACTTGGTGGCCCGGTCGGCCAGCGTATAGGGGTTGACCGGGTCGACGAAGGCCACGCTGAAGCTGTCGGCGCAGTCGCTGGCGGTGCCCCCTCCAGGTGCTGCGTACTCGTTCGGGCTGTCCTGGCCGTTGACGCAGATGCGCTTGCTGTTGGCGATGTCCTGCTGGGCCGTGGTGGCCAGGGACGACAGGCGCCATTGCGCGGTGAATCCATCCTTCGTCACCTCGCGTTCGGAGGGAAGAAATCGCCCTGAGAACGAGGGGTGCGGCCAGCCGCTGGTCATCTGCACCTCGGTGCTGCCGCCCAGGGGCACGATGGCCAGGCGCTCCGTGCCGACCAGTTCCAGGTCCAGCGTGGCCGTCAGGCCCTCGGCACGGCCGCGGACGGACTCGGGCAGGCTGGCGTGCAGGCCGCGCGTGTAGGTGGGGTGGAAGGTGCCGGGCTTGAGCGGCAGCGCCTGCTCGCCCAGTGTGACCTGGGCCATGCGGATGCCGCGCGCATCGCCCACGGCCACCATCAGGATCGGTGCGCCGCAGTGCATGCGCGAGCCCTTCACGGTGCTTTGCGGCTGCAGGCTACCGAGCGCGCCCCATTGCGCAGTGATGTGCGACTTGAGGTTGAAGGTGTTGACCTTGTGCAGGCCGCGTGCACGCTCTTCCATCGCGGCGCCGGTGCGCAGCTTGAGCTGCTCGGGCATGGCCGTGAGCAGGAACTCGCGGCGCTGCTCCACGGTGCGGCGCTCTTCGCCCTTGCCGGTCTCCACATCCCAGCTCTCCACGCAGGCGCTGTGGATCATCGGGCCCATCAGCGTCTGCGGCCCGGCCAGGCTATCGGCCACGCTTTGCGCCGTCATGCTGCGGTAGCGCTGCCGGTCGCGCACCACGTCCTCGATCAGGCCCAGCCCGACCATGAGCAGCAGCACGATGGCTGCCAGCCCCAGCAGTTTGATGAACAAGGGGTGTTTCAAGGAGTTCTCCACAGGTGATGAATGTGGAGGCAGTGTTGGCGGCCGGTGTGAGGGGGCGATGAAGTTTGTGAGGGCAGTGTGAAGTGGGGCCGGTGGCAGAATGGCTTTTCTTCAGCCACTGCAGGAGGATCACCGTGCGCAGAGCTTCCCGGTTCATGCCCAAGGCCCAGCGCCCCGCCATGCCTTGGCACGGCCGCATCTTCGTGGCTGTGGCTGCATTGGCACTGCTGTGCTCACTGCTGCTCTTCTTGTGGGCCTATCCCGTCACTGGGTGCGCGATAGCCGCGGCTCTCTGGGCTCTGGTGGCCATCGAGGGGCGGCAGCAGAACAAGCGTCTGGTGCAATGGGTGCAGGCGCGGTCGGGAGAGTCCATCTGCCAATTTGCCCGGGCCATCGACTGCCGCAAGGTCGACACCCGGGTCGTCCGCTCGGTGTACGAGGAGCTTCAGCGTCATTGCTCGGCAAGATGGGTGCTGCCGCTCCGAGCGACAGACCGTCTGAAGGACGACCTGCGACTGGACTCCGAAGACCTGGACGATCTCTTGGTGGATATGGCCGAGCGCGCGGGCCGCGATCTCTCTTGCCCACAGGCCAATCCCTTCTACGACAAGGTCACCACCGTCGGTGACCTCGTCCACTTCCTGAACGTCCAGCCCCGCCTTGCGGCGGCTGCTGTCTAGGTGCTGCGGAACTCCAGCTCCACCCGCAGCCCGGGTGCCGTATTGCGCACCGCCATCTGCCCGCCATGCAGCGCCATCACGCGCCGCACGATGGCCAGCCCCAGGCCCGATCCGCTGCGTTCGCCTCCGGGCCGTGCCGTGGTGAAGAAGCGCTCGCCCAGGCGGGGGAGGGCGTAGTCGGGCACGCCGGGGCCGCCGTCCTGCACGGCCACGGTGCTGCCGGCCAGCTCCACGCGCACGCTGCTGCCCGCAGGGGCGAAGTCGATGGCGTTGTCGAGCAGGTTGGTCAGGGCCAGGGTCACGAGTTCCGATTCCCATGGCCCGCTGGCCCCGCTGCCGGTGATGGCCAGGGTGATTCCGCGCTGGCCCGCGCGCCCCTGGGTCTGGGCCACGGCAGCGCTCGCGCAGTCCTGCAGCGCCACGGGGGCCTGGGCGTCGGCATGGTGGCGCTGCTCCAGCTTGCTCAACTCCAGCAGCCGGTCGATGATGCGCTGCAGGCGCTCGGCCTGTTGCACCACCTGGGTCGCGAATTCGGTGCGGTCGGCGGCAGGCAGTTCTTCCTGCAACAGCTCGCCCGCGCCGCGGATGGCGGCCACGGGGCTCTTGAGTTCGTGCGTGAGGGCGCGCACATAGCCCTCGATGTAGTCGCGCCCCTCCAGCCGTGCGCGCATGCGGTCCATGGCACGGGCGAGGTCGCCGAGTTCGCCCGGTACCTCGGGCACGGCCAGCGCTGTGGTGGGGGGGGAATCGTGGTCGCCCGCGGCAGGGCCCTGCACGCTGAGTGCATAGTCGCGCAGGCGGCGCACGTTCCACACCATCCACAGGGTCACGGCCACGCCCACGGCAGCCGACAGCACCAGCAGCAGCACCCCGCTGGCGAGCACCTTGTTCTCGGCCCGGTCGATGAAGCGCTGCACCGTGCGCGTGGGCTTGGCCACCGTGAGCACGCCAACGATGCTGCGCTCGGCGGCGGCGCCGCCAGGTGCATAGATGGGGGCGGCCACGTGCATCACGCCGCTGGCGTCGTCGTCCGGCACGTCGCGCGTGGAACGGGCGCCGTATTCGCCGCGCAGCGTGCGCGCCACGTCGCGCCATTGCGAGTAGTCGGCCCCCACGGCGCGGTTCTCCGAATCGAACAGCACCCGGCCCTTGGCGTCGGTCACGTAGATGCGGTAGTCGAGCGACTGCTTGGAAAAGCCCCAGATCGCCGCATCGATGGGCCGGGTGGCGTAGTGGTGCACATGCTGGGCAAAGGCGCTGCCCGCCGCGCCGCCTTCGAGCCGGCCCGCCGCCAGGTCATCGCTGGCCAGCTCGGCCAGGATGTTGGCAGTGTCCACCATCATGTCCTCCATCACCTCGCGCACGCTGGGCTTGATCTCGGCTGTGAACACGCGCAGCACGAAGAAGGCCGCGATGCCGTTGATCAGGAAGAAGGCGAACAGCAGGCGGATGCCGAGGCGCATGGAGGGCAGCCCTTACAGGTCGAGGCTGTAGCCCATGCCGCGGTGCGTGCTGATGTATTCGCGGCCGCCATCCACTTCGCGCAGCTTGGCGCGCAGTGTCTTGACGTGCGTGTCCACCGTGCGGTCGGTGCTCTCGCTGTCGTCGCCCCAGGCGGCGGCCAGCAGTGCATCGCGCGAGTGGATGCGCCCCGCGCCGCGCAGCAGGCAGGCCAGCAGCCGGTACTCGCGCCGCGTCAGCGCCAGCGGCTGGCCGCGCAGGCTGATGCGCTGGCCGGCCTCGTCGTCCTGGAACAGCGGGGCAGCGGCTGGGACGGAGGTCGCGGCGGCCTGTGCGCCGGCGCGGCGCAGCAGGGCCTTCACGCGCGCGGCCAGTTCGCGCGGGCTGAAGGGCTTGGCCAGGTAGTCGTCGGCGCCCAGCTCCAGGCCCAGCACGCGGTCGATTTCCTCGCCGTGTGCACTGAGCACGAGGACGGGCAGGGTGGCCGTGGCTGGCGCGCCACGCAGGTCGCGCAGCAGGTCCAGCCCGCTGCCGTCTGGCAGGCCGACATCGAGCACCAGCAGGTCGAAGGGCTGCTGGCGCATCTGCTGGCGTGCATCGTGTACCAGCATGCTGTGCGTGACTGCCAGGCCTTCTCGCTCCAGCGCATAGGCCACGGTGCGCGCGATGGCGGGGTCGTCCTCCAGCAGCAGCAGGCGTGCCGGCATGGTCCGCAGCGAATTCAACGCGCCACCAGCACCGGGAACAGCTTGCCCAGGCCGTCGGCCATCACCTCCACCGCCAGGGCGGCGAGGATCAGGCCCATGAGCCGCGTCATCACGTTGATGCCGGTCTTGCCCAGCACGCGCGCGATCGGGTCGGCCAGGGAAAAGCACACCGCCGTGGCCAGGGCGATCACCACGCCGTAGCCCACCAGCGCCAGCTGCTGCCAGATGGTCTGCGCCCTGTCGGCATAGATCACCACAGTGGACATGCTGGCCGGCCCCGTGAGCAGCGGAATGGTCAGCGGCACCACGGCGATGCTCGAGCCTGTGGCCGCTTTCTCCACGCCTTCCTCCAGCTCATTGGTCAGGGGCTTGGCCTCGGCCGGCTGGGCGTTGAGCATGTTCATCGCGCTGATCAACAGCAGCATGCCCCCGCCCACCTGGAAGCTCTGCAGCGAGATGTTGAAGAACTCCAGGATCTGCAGGCCCAGCAGCGCACAGGCCGCGATCACGCAGAACGAGGCAAACGCCGCCGTGCGGATCGTGGCGCGCCGCTGCGCCGCCGAAAAACCCTGCGTGTAGTGGATGAAGAAGGGCACGATGGCCAGCGGGTTCACGATGGCCAGCAGCGTGATGAGTGGTTTCAGGTCCATCAACGGGCTCCAGAGACGTCCAAGAGTGACATGGTGGTGTAAGGGGATGCGTCCGACATCAGCCACACGATGGCCTGCGCCACCTCGTCGGCCGTGCCGCCACGCTGCATGGGCACCTGGTGGGCCAGGTCCTGCACCCGGTCGGGCAGGCCGCCGCTGGCGTGGATGTCGGTCTCGATCAGGCCCGGGCGCACGGCGTTCACGCGGATGCCCTCGGCCGCCACCTCGCGCGCCAGGCCGATGGTGAAACTGTCGATGGCGCCCTTGCTGGCCGCATAGTCCACATACTGGTGGGCCGAGCCCAGGCGCGAGGCGGCGCTGGACACATTGACGATGGAGCCGCCCACGCCGCCGTGGCGTGTGCTCATGCGGCGCACCGCCTCGCGGGCGCAGACGATGCTGCCGATCACGTTCGTCTCGAACATGCGGCGCAGGCGCGCCACGCCCATTTCATCCACGCGGGCCGTCACGTCCACCACGCCGGCATTGTTCACCAGGGCCGTGAGGCGGCCGAGTTGCGCATCGACCGCCGCGAACATGGCCAGCACCTGCTCCTCGTGCGCCACATCCCCTTGTACTGCGATGGCCGTACCCCCCTGGGCGCGGATCTGCTGCACCACCGCATCGGCGGCGGTCTGGTTGGCCTGGTAGTTCACGGCCACGGCCCAGCCCTGGCTGGCGGCCAGCACGGCGGTGGCGGCGCCAATGCCCCGGCTGCCCCCGGTGATCAATGCGATTTTGTCCAAATCGGCGTCTCCTGCAAGAATGGGGCATTACAGCATTGCCGGGGACCCTTGCGGAGCCTGGTTAGCCCCCTTCCATTCCCCATCTGTCTGGTTTTTTGTCTTCAAGGAGTTGCACCATGGGTCAGTTTGTCGATCTGAAGTCCGCCGACGGCTTCATCTTTCCCGCCTGGGTGGCCGAGCCCGATACCGCGCCGCGCGGCGCCGTGGTGGTTCTGCAGGAGATCTTCGGGGTTAATTCGCACATCCGTGCCGTCGCCGACCGCCTGGCTGCGCGTGGCTACCTGGCCGTGGCGCCCGCCACGTTCCACCGCGTGCAGCAGGGCGTGGAGCTGGGCTACACACCCGAGGACGTTGCCTCTGGCGCAGCCCTCAAGGCTGCCGTGGAGGGCCTGCCCGCACCCGGAGTGCTGCCCGACATCCAGGCGGCCATCGACTACGCGGGCGAGCGCAGCGGCCGCAAGGTCGGCATCGTGGGCTTTTGCTGGGGCGGCCTGCTGACCTGGCGCTCTGCCTGCCTGCTCAAGGGCCTGTCGGCCGGCGTGCCCTACTACGGCGGTGGCATCACCACCGAGACCGAGATGGCGCGCCAGCCCCAGGTCCCCGTGCTCGCGCATTTCGGCCAGCGCGACAAGCACATCCCCATCGATGGCGTACAGGCCTTCGCGCGTACGCACCCCGAGGTGGAGGTGCATATCTACGAGGCCGACCACGGCTTCAACTGCGACCAGCGCGGCAGCTACGACGAGGCCTCGGCCCTGGCCGCGCGCGACCGCACCCTGGCCTTCTTCGACAAGCACCTGGGCTGACGCCATGGCCCGCCGCTTGCGATGGCTGGTTGGGGTCCTGGTGGCAGCCGCCAGCGCAGTGGGCGCCGTGCAGGCGGCCGACTACACCGGCGCCTTGTTCGACTCGCACCTGCACTACAACGAAGAGGCCTGGAACGGCCAGAACGGCCCGCACCCGCCGGCCGACGTCATCGCACGCATGAAGGCCTCGGGTGTGCGCGCCATCGTCGCCAACTCGCGGCCCAACGCGGGTTCGCTGGCGCTGGCTGCCTCCAGGGAGGTGCGTGAGGCCGGCATCGCCGTCGTCCCCTTCGTGCGGCTGTACCGCAACCGCGACGACTACAGCAACTGGTTCCGCGACGAGAGCATCTACGAGATGGTGCTGGCCGAGTTGGCCAAGGGCACGGCCGCCGGCCCCTACAAGGGCATCGGCGAATTCCACCTGTACGACAGCGCCAATGCCGACGGCCCTGTGGCGAAGAAGCTGATGGCCCTGGCCGAGCAGCGCGACCTGGTGGTGCTGGCGCATGTGGACGACGCCGCCATCGACCTGCTCATGGCCAACACCCCCTCCAAAGGGCAGAAGGTGCGCCTGGTCTGGGCGCACACGGGCATCGGCGGCGCACCGGTGGAGCGGGTGGACGCGCTGATGGCGCGCTACCCCGGCCTGGTGGGAGAGCTGTCGTACCGCCCCGGCCTGGTGTGCGAGAACGAGCAGCTGTGCCCTGCCTGGCGCACCTTGCTGCTCAAGTACCCCACGCGCTTCGTGGTGGGTTCGGACACCTGGGTCAACCAGCGCTGGCAGCACTACGAAGGCCTCATGAAGGGCTACCGCACCTGGCTGGGTGGCCTGCCGCCGGCCGTGGCGCAGGGTGTGGCGTTTGGCAACAGCGCTGCCTTGTTCGGGGTGCCCATGCCAGGCAAATAGGGCCTTGTGGCGCGCTGTCGCCTATGATTTCCGTGCCGGCATGGCGCGGCCAGGGCTTTCCTGGCGCGCCGCAGTCTGCATTGCGGAGACAAGTCCTTGAAAACCAGAACAACCCTTTTGAACCCTTCCGCGCGGCCCTGGGTGCACGCGGCCTGCGCACTGGCCCTGGTGGTCGCCAGCCTGGGCGCCCCGGCCATTGCCGCCCCGGCCTTCGGCCCCACCCAGACCGTGCAGGGCACGCCCCTGATGTTGCAGGGCACTGGCACGCGCTACCGCGCTGTCTTCAAGGTCTACGACATGGCGCTGTACCTGCCGCGCAAGGTCCGCACGGCCGAGGAGATCCTGGCCACCACCGGGCCCATGCGGCTGGATTTCGTTGCCCAGCGCGACATTCCGGGCACGGACCTGGGGTTATCGTTCATCAAGGGCCTGTCTGCCAACGCCACGCCGGACCAGATCCGGCGCCACACGCCGTCGAGCAACCGCCTGGTCGAGATCTTCTCGGGACGCACCAGGCTGGCTTCGGGCGATACCTTCGCCATGGAGTTCGTACCCGGCAAGGGCACCACCTTCTACATCCAGGGCCAGGCCCAGGGGGCACCCGTGGGCGATGCCGAATACTTCGGCATGGTGCTGCGCATCTGGCTGGGGGCCTCGCCGGTGGACAACCAGCTCAAGGACGCCTTGCTGTCGGCCGGCACCAACTGAACTGCCCCTCGCTGCGAACGCGGGGACATGTCAGCCCAGGCTTTCAGGAGCCTGTCCGAGCCAGGTAGCGCTTGCGCCAGAACACCGCGATCAGGACGGTGGCGATGGTGATCATGGAGCCCATGGCCCACCAGAAACCGTCCTGCTTGTGGACCAGTGGTATGAACTCGAAGTTCATGCCGAAGATGCCGGCGATCAGGTTCAGCGGCAGGAACACCGCCGTGAGCGCCGTCAATGTGCGCATGATGTCGTTGGTGCGATTGCCCTGCATCGAAAAATGCATCTGCACCGTGGTTTCGGTGCTTTGCTCCATGCGCCGCACATGGTGCACCACGCGCTCGATGTGCTCCAGCACGTCGCGGCTGCGCACCTTGAGCAGGTCCAGGTCGCGCATGCCGGCGGGGGTCTGGGGTGTTTCCCAGGTCTCCAGCGCGTCGATCCAGTCCTGCACGGCAGTGCGCTGGTCCTCGCAGATCTCGTCCAGCGCGTGCAGCGACAGGCGCGCCTCCAGCAGCGAACTCCAGTTGACGTTGCGCGCTCGGGGCTTGAGCAGCTCGGTCTGCCAGTGATCGAGCTCGCGCGACAGCTCGCGGCGCAGGTCCAGGTAGCCATCCACCATGAGGTTCACCACGCGCAGCATCAGGTCGGCCGGCGAAGTGGGCTTGCGCGAACCCGACGCGGTGGGGCTGGCCCGGCCTTCGCGCGGGTCCATGGGAGACGGCGCCAGCAGGCGCGCCGCATAGGCGTCGCGCACGCTGCAGTCGCCGGGATGCACCGTCAGCAGCACCCGGTCGAACACGGCGAACCCCACCGGGCTGGTGTCGATGCGCCGCAGTACCGGCGTGCCGCCGCGCCGGTGCGCGGCCTTTGATGCGTCCGCGTCGTCCTCCGAAGGCACCGTTGCCAGGCGGCGGAACACCAGCAGGTCGTATTGCGAGGTGTAGTCGTAGTGCGACGGCAATTGCCCGTTGAGCAGGTCGGAGACATGCAGGTCCACCAATTGCAGGCCGGTCAGCCGCTGCAGGGCACCCTGGACCTCGGCCAGTTGCGCCTGGAAGGCCGGGCGCGCGCAGGCAATCCAGAAAAAGCCCTGCTCGGGCGGCTCGTGGGGCAGGACGTCCAGCTCCTGGACCCCACTGCTCTGGATATGGAAGATGCGCATCAGTGCCCGGTGTTTGGATGTCTGTGGAAGCTGGCCGCGGCCTGTTGGTGCCGCGTGTTGCTATCGTTTGAGGAGCAGGCGGGCGGCGTCGCGGGCAAAGTAGGTCAGAACGCCATCGGCACCCGCACGCTTGAAGGCCAGCAGGCTTTCCATCATCACCGCGTCGTGGTCCAGCCAGCCGTTGGCAGCCGCGGCCTTGAGCATGGCGTACTCGCCGCTCACCTGGTAGGCGAAGGTGGGCACGCCGAACTCGTCCTTCACGCGGCGCACCACGTCCAGGTAGGGCATGCCGGGCTTGACCATGACCATGTCGGCGCCTTCGGCGATGTCCTGGGCCACCTCGCGCAGCGCCTCGTCGGTGTTGCCCGGGTCCATCTGGTAGACGTTCTTGTCGGCCTTGCCCAGGGCGCCGCGCGTGCCCACCGCATCACGGAAGGGGCCGTAGAAGGCGCTGGCGTACTTGGCACTGTAGGCCATGATGCGCGTGTGGATGTGGCCCTGCACCTCCAGCGCCTCGCGGATGGCGCCGATGCGCCCATCCATCATGTCGCTGGGGGCGACGATGTCCACGCCCGCCTCGGCATGCGTGAGCGCCTGGCCGGTGAGGATCTCCACGGTGTCGTCGTTGATGATGTAGCCGGTATCGTCGAGCACGCCGTCCTGGCCGTGGCTGGTATAGGGGTCCAGCGCCACGTCGGTCATCACGCCCAGGGTGGGGAATTCCTTCTTCAGTGCGCGCACCACGCGCGGGATCAGGCCGTCGGGGTTCAGGGCCTCTTTGCCATCGGGCGTCTTCAGGGCCGGGTCGATGGCCGGGAACAGGGCCAGCACCGGGATGCCCAGCTGCACGCAATCCTCGGCCACGGGCAGCAGCAGGTCCAGGCTCAGGCGGTCCACGCCGGGCATGGAGGTCACGGCCTCGCGCCGGTTGTCGCCTTCGTGCACGAACACCGGGTAGATCAGGTCGTGCGGGGTCACGCTGTGCTCGCGCACCAGGTTGCGGGTGAAGGCGTCGCGGCGCAGGCGGCGCGGGCGGCTTTGCGGAAAGGGGGCGGGGCTGGGGAGGTGCATGGGGAAAATTGTGCCTCAAGCGCCCGGCGCATGGCCCCGGCGTGGTGCAAAGCCGTCGGCAGGGCGTGTCAAACCCTGCTTGTAGCCCCCGCAGGCTGGTGCTAAATTGGTTCCGGGCAGCTTGCTGTCCCCCGCTTTTCCTCCCTGAGCGGGGCTCTGGGCTGCTGCAATGCAGGCAGGGCTTTCGAAGCCCGGCAGCTTTTGCCGGGCTTTTTTTTGCAAGGGCCCCTGGCCTTGCATGCCGCCCGGGGCCCTTAAACTGCAGCCATGCTCTGGGTCAAAGCCTTCCACATCGTCTTCATCGCCAGCTGGTTCGCCGGCCTGTTCTACCTGCCACGCATCTTCGTGAACCTGGCCATGGTGGCACCGGGTTCGGTGGCCGAGCGTGAACGCTTGGTACTCATGGCGCGCAAGCTGCTGCGCTTTACCACCTTCCTGGCGGTGCCGGCGCTGGCGCTGGGCCTGTGGCTGTGGCTGGGCTATGGCATCGGTCGGGGGCCGGGCAGCGGCTGGATGCATGCCAAGCTGGCCGTGGTGGTGCTGGCCATCGGCTACCACCATGCCTGCGGCGTGCTGCTGCGCAAGCTCGTCGATGGCACGAGCCGCCGCAGCCACCGGTGGTTCCGCTGGTTCAACGAGGTGCCGGTGCTGCTGCTGGTGACTGCCGTGGTGCTGGTGGTGGTCAAGCCTTTCTGACGGCACAGCGCCCGTGTACAAGAGTTCGGCCGGCCCCCTCGCGCTGATCTATGCGGCGCTGATCGTCTTTGCCAGCCTGTTCCCCTTCGACGGCTGGCGCGCGCAGGGCATCGATCCCTGGGTGTTTCTCGCCTCACCGATTCCGCCGCCCTACTGGACGGGCTTTGACGTCACCTCCAACCTGGTGGGCTATGCGCCGCTGGGTTTCCTGCTAGCCCTCGCGCTGCTGCGCATGCGTTGGCGCTGGGGTGCCTGGGTGCTGGCCACGGTGGCGGGCGTGCTGTTGTCGCTGACCCTGGAGTTCCTGCAGATCTACCTGCCCCGGCGCGTTCCCTCCAACATGGACCTGCTGCTCAACTCGGTTGGCACGCTGGTCGGGGCGCTCACGGCGGCGGCGCTGGAGCGGCTGGGGGCCATCGACCGCTGGAGCGATTTTCGCAACCGGTGGTTCATACAGGATGCGCACGGAGCGCTGGTGCTGCTGGCCCTGTGGCCCCTGGCCCTGCTGTTCCCGGCGGCGCTGCCCTTCGGCCTGGGCCAGGTGCTCGAACGGCTGGAGGCGGCCCTGGTCGAGATCCTGGCCGACACCCCGTTCCTGGACTGGCTGCCCATGCGTGACACCGCGCTCGACCCCCTGTCCCCTGGCGGCGAATTGCTGTGCGTGACGCTGGGCCTGCTCATCCCCTGCCTGCTGGGCTATTGCATCATCCGGGAAATGGGGCGGCGCGCGCTGTTTGCCCTGGCGGTGGTGGTGGTGGGCGTGGTGCTCACGGCCCTGTCGGCGGCACTGAGCTGGGGCCCGGCCCATGCGTGGGAATGGATGGGCCTGCCGGTGCGTGTGGGCGTATGGGGCGCACTGGCCTTCGCGGTGGTGTTGCTGGCACTGCCCCGGCGCGCCTGCGCAGCCGTATTGCTGCTGGTGCTGGTATGGCACCTGGGCCTGCTCAACCAGGCGCCCACCAGTGCCTATTTTGCGCAGACCCTGCAGGCCTGGGAGCAGGGGCGCTTCATCCGCTTCTACGGCCTGGGCCAGTGGCTGGGCTGGGTCTGGCCCTATGCGGCGCTGGCCTATGTGGTGGTGCGCGTGGCCCGGCGCGACGGTCCGGCCTGACCTCCTTTTGGGGGTTATGGGCATGGAGCGTGCAGGGCTCCGCTCCTAGAATGGCGGCATGACCGACACTTCCACGACGGCACCGGCGGCACAGCCGGGCTACTACCAGCGCCACATCTTCTTTTGCCTGAACGACCGCACCAACGGCGAGGACAGCTGCGCGCACCACGGTGCGCAGGCCGCCTTCGACCGCTGCAAGTCGCAGGTGAAGGCGGCCGGCCTCTCCGGCGCCGGCAAGGTGCGCGTGAACAAGGCGGGTTGCCTGGACCGCTGCGCCGGCGGGCCGATCGCCGTGGTCTACCCCGAGGCCGTCTGGTACACCTTCGTGGACAACGCCGACATTGACGAAATCGTCGAATCGCACCTGAAAAACGGCCAGGTGGTGGAGCGTTTGCGCACCCCGCCGGAACTCGGCCGCTGATTTTTCATTCAGAGCGCTGTCCTTTTCTCTGACTTACCGCCGCCTGCATTGCCGAATCTGCGCAGGCTGCTATTGACCTGGTAGCAAGTCCCGTGAATTCCCAGACCGAACGCCTGACCCTCGCCGGCGCCGCCGGCGCCATCGAGGCGGTGCGCGACGCGGCCATCGTGCCCGAGGGCGCGGCCCCGCGCGGCATCGCCGTCATCGCCCACCCCCACCCCTTGTTTGGCGGCACCATGGACAACAAGGTGGTGCAGACCCTGGCGCGCGCTTTCGTGCACAGCGGCTGGACGGCGGTGCGCTTCAACTTCCGCGGCGTGGGTGCCAGTGCCGGTGTGCACGACGAGGGCCGGGGCGAGGCCGAGGACTTCCTGGAGGTGGTGCGCCAGACCGCGCCCGATGGGCCGCTGGCCCTGGCCGGTTTCTCCTTCGGCGCCTTCGTGACCAGCCACGCGCTGGCCAGCCTGTGGGGCGAGCGAACCATCGAGCGCGTGGTACTGGTGGGCACGGCGGCCAGCCGCTTCACTGTCGCACCCGTGCCGCCCGAGGCGCATGACCGCACCCTGGTCGTGCACGGCGAGCAGGACGACACCGTGCCCCTGGCTGCGGTGATGGACTGGGCGCGGCCCCAGATACTCCCTGTGACAGTCGTCCCCGGTGGGGGGCATTTCTTTCACGGACAATTGCCGCTTTTGAAAAACCTGGTGACCCGCCACCTGCTGGCCGGGGCCTGAGCGCCACGGTCTGCGGGCGCCCTGCGTGGGGATGTGCGCCGCTTTCTGTCGTTTTCTTTCTCTTTCTCACCCGAATGCCTGTTTCCATGAAGTCCTTTTTGCCCACGCTGCGCTCCGTCCTTCTTGCTGCGGTGCTCGCGCCCGCTGCCCTGTGGGCGCAGGTGCAGGCCCCGCAGCCTCCCGAGATCGCCGCGCGCAACTACCTGCTGCTGGACATCACGGCAGGGCAGGTGCTGGCCGCCAAGGACATCGATGCGCCAGTGGAGCAGGCCTCGCTGACCAAATTGATGACCGGCTACCTGGTCTTCGACGCTTTGCGCGCCAAGAAGATCGCGCTGGACCAGAAACTGCCCGTGAGCGTGCTGGCCTGGAAGATGCCCGGCTCGCGCATGTTCATCGACCCCAAGATGCAGGTGCCGGTGGATGACCTGATCAAGGGCATGATCATCCAGTCGGGCAACGACGCCACCATGGCCCTGGCCGAAGGTGTGGGCGGCACGGCCGAGAACTTCGTCAAGCTGATGAACGACCAGGCCAAGGCCCTGGGCATGAAGAACACCGCCTACAAGAACCCCGAGGGCCTGACCGAACCCGGGCACACCACCACCGCCCGCGACCTGGGCGTGCTGGCCAGCCGGCTCATGAAGGACTTCCCGGAGTACATGCACTACTACGCCACCAAGCAGTACAGCTACCCGGGGACGCCTGTCTCGAATGGCACCAACCGCAATTCGCTGCTGTTCCGCGACCCGACGGTGGACGGCCTCAAGACTGGCCACACCGCTGCAGCAGGCTACTGCTTGGTGGCCACCTCCAAGCGCGACTTCCCCAACGTTGGCCAGCGCCGCCTGCTGTCCATCGTGCTGGGTGCCTCCAGCGAGAATGCCCGCGCCAATGAGAGCCAGAAGCTGCTGAACTGGGGCTACACGGCGTTCGAGGCCGTCAAGCTGTTCGACGCCGGCCAGCCCGTGGCGACCCCCGCCGTCTGGAAAGGCACGGAAAACACCCTCAAGATCGGCCGCGCCGAGGCCATCGTGGTGGCTGTGCCCTCGGGCAGCGGCGGCAAGGTCAAGACCGAGATCGTCCGTCCCGACCCCCTGGTGGCCCCCTTCACCAAGGGCCAGGCCGTGGGCACGCTGAAGGTGGTCCTGGGCGATCAGGCGCTGGCCGAGGTGCCCCTGGTGGCGTTGGACGGTGTGGCGCAGGCCGGCATCATGGGCCGCGCCTGGGATGCCATCCGCCTCTGGATAAAGTAAGGCTACCCCCTGAGTCGCATCGCGCCTTCCCCCTGGAAGGGGGGGGGCGCCGCCCCTGCGACGGGGCGACCCCTGCGCGGCGGCACTGGCCTGGGCCGCGCGCTTTCAGTGGCTGGTGGCGGTGCTTGAGTGTCAGGCCCCCGGAAACCTGGGGGAAAAGTCGACTGCTGCTTGCCCACCGAGGTCCATGCTGCTACATTAGAAGGCTTTTCGGAAATTCCGAAGGGTTTCACGTTTTCGTTTTTTACGTTTAGGGACGTATTCATGCCAACCATCAATCAACTAGTCCGTCAGGGGCGCGAGGTCGAAAAGATCAAGTCCAAGAGCCCTGCGATGGAAAACTCTCCCCAGCGCCGCGGCGTGTGCACCCGTGTGTACACCACGACGCCAAAGAAGCCTAACTCCGCTCTGCGGAAGGTCGCAAAGGTTCGCCTGACCAATGGCTTTGAAGTCATTTCCTACATCGGCGGTGAAGGCCACAACCTGCAGGAACACAGCGTGGTGCTGGTTCGTGGCGGTCGTGTCAAGGACTTGCCCGGTGTGCGTTACCACATCGTCCGTGGTTCGCTCGACTTGCAAGGCGTGAAAGACCGCAAGCAGTCGCGCTCCAAGTACGGTGCCAAGAAGCCAAAGGCCAAGTAAGCCCTGGCGGTTGTGTCTCCATCGGTGTTTGATTCGCCTGGCAGGCGCAGTCAAACGAAGTGACCCCAAGCGCGGAGTGTTCCGTGTGGGTCGAGTAAGTGGGGTTCTGAATGAATCTCGCGGTGTCTGAAAAGATGCCAACTGAAGCAATATGAGGTGAAAAATGCCACGTCGTCGCGAAGTCCCCAAACGTGAAATCCTGCCGGATCCCAAGTTCGGCAATGTAGAGCTGTCCAAATTCATGAACGTGATCATGGAAGGCGGCAAGAAGGCAGTTGCAGAGCGCATCATTTACGGTGCCCTGGAACTCATCGAGAAGAAGCACCCTGACAAGGACCCTCTGGAGGCGTTCACCGTTGCCATCAACAACGTGAAGCCCATGGTCGAAGTGAAGTCCCGCCGCGTCGGCGGTGCCAACTACCAGGTGCCAGTGGAAGTGCGTCCTGTTCGTCGCCTGGCCCTGTCCATGCGCTGGATCAAGGAAGCGGCCCGCAAGCGCGGCGAAAAGTCGATGGCCCAGCGTCTGGCCAACGAACTGCTCGAAGCGACCGAAGGCCGTGGCGGCGCCATGAAGAAGCGTGACGAAGTTCACCGCATGGCCGAAGCCAACAAGGCATTCAGCCACTTCCGCTTCTAAATCGACGAACCGCTCTCGTCGCCAAGCGCAAGGCTGCCGGCATTTTTGCCTGCAGCCTTGTGGCGATTGAGGTGGTCACAAACTTGACGGGTTGCAGCGCCACAATGCTGGGCCCTTCCCCCGAATAACACGACCCATCCAAGGATCCACCATGGCTCGCAAGACTCCCATCGAGCGCTACCGCAATATCGGTATCTCGGCCCACATTGACGCTGGCAAGACCACGACCACCGAACGTATCCTGTTCTACACGGGCGTGAGCCACAAGATTGGTGAAGTGCACGACGGCGCTGCCACCATGGACTGGATGGAGCAGGAACAAGAGCGCGGCATCACGATCACCTCGGCTGCCACGACCTGCTTCTGGAAGGGCATGGACAACTCGTACGAAGAGCATCGCTTCAACATCATCGACACCCCCGGTCACGTGGACTTCACGATCGAAGTGGAACGTTCGATGCGCGTGCTCGACGGCGCCTGCATGGTGTACTGCGCCGTGGGTGGCGTGCAGCCCCAGTCGGAAACCGTCTGGCGCCAGGCCAACAAGTACAAGGTGCCACGTCTGGCCTTCGTGAACAAGATGGACCGTACCGGTGCCAACTTCTTCAAGGTCTACGAGCAGATGAAGCTGCGCCTGAAGGCCAATCCCGTGCCCGTGGTGATCCCGATCGGTGCCGAAGACAAGTTCACCGGCGTGGTCGATCTGCTGAAGATGAAGGCCATCCTGTGGGATGAAGCTTCGCAGGGCATGAAGTTCAGCTACGAAGAAATTCCAGCCGAACTGGTCGCATCCGCCAAGGAATGGCGCGAAAAGATGGTGGAAGCCGCTGCCGAAGCCTCCGAAGAGCTGATGAACAAGTACCTGGAAGAGGGCGACCTCTCCGAAGCCGAAATCAAGTTCGGCCTGCGTACGCGTACCATCGCCACGGAAATCCACCCGATGCTGTGCGGTACCGCCTTCAAGAACAAGGGTGTGCAGCGCATGCTGGACGCCGTGATCGACTACCTGCCAGCACCGACGGACATTCCTGACGTGACGGGTACCGACGAAGACGAAAAGCCAGTCACCCGCAAGGCGGACGACAGCGAGAAGTTCTCGGCCCTGGCATTCAAGCTGATGACCGACCCGTTCGTGGGCCAGCTGACCTTCGTGCGCGTGTACTCCGGCGTGCTGAGCAAGGGCGATACCGTCTACAACCCCATCAAGGGCAAGAAGGAACGTATCGGCCGTATCGTGCAGATGCACGCCAACGAGCGCCAGGAAGTGGAAGAAATCCGCGCCGGCGACATCGCTGCCTGCGTGGGTCTGAAGGACGTGACGACCGGCGAAACGCTGAGCGACATCGACTCCCAGATCATTCTGGAGCGCATGGTGTTCCCTGAGCCTGTGATCACCCAGGCCGTGGAACCCAAGACCAAGGCCGACCAGGAAAAGATGGGCATCGCCCTGCAGCGCCTGGCTGCAGAAGATCCATCCTTCCGCGTGAAGACCGACGAAGAATCGGGCCAGACGCTGATCGCCGGCATGGGCGAGCTGCACCTGGAAATCATCGTCGACCGCATGAAGCGTGAATTCGGCGTGGAAGCCAACGTGGGCAAGCCCCAGGTTGCCTACCGCGAAACCATCCGCAAGACGGTGGAAGAAGCCGAAGGCAAGTTCGTGCGCCAGTCCGGTGGTAAGGGCCAGTACGGTCACGTCGTGCTCAAGATCGAACCCAACGAAGCCGGCAAGGGCATCGAGTTCATCGACGCCATCAAGGGCGGTGTGGTTCCTCGCGAATTCATCCCGGCTGTGGAAAAGGGTATCAACGAAGCCGTCACGCAAGGCGTGCTGGCCGGCTACCCCGTGGTCGACGTCAAGGTCACGCTGCACTTCGGTTCGTACCACGATGTGGACTCGAACGAACTGGCGTTCAAGATGGCTGCCATCTTCGGCTTCAAGGAAGGCTGCCGCAAGGCCAACCCGGTCATCCTGGAACCCATGATGGCCGTGGAAGTGGAAACGCCTGAAGACTACGCCGGCACCGTGATGGGTGACCTGTCCTCCCGCCGTGGCATGGTCCAGGGCATGGACGACATCCCGGGCGGTGGCAAGGCCATCCGCGCTGAAGTGCCACTGTCGGAAATGTTCGGCTACTCGACCTCGCTGCGTTCCGCAACGCAAGGTCGCGCCACGTACTCGATGGAATTCAAGCACTACAGCGAAGCACCTCGCAACGTGTCGGAAGCCATCATGGCTGCCCGCGCCAAGTAAGCTGCTTGCAAAGACGGCTGTCCGCACCTGGTTCCAGGTGCAGCCAGCCGTCGACCCTTCTTCGCAAGATTTTTGCAGTCTGCGATCCGGTGCCGCCCCGTTGCCTGTGCAGGGCGAACCAGCAATCGGATGCAGACGTTAAACCACAACACAGGCATTGCTCTTTGGAGAACTGAAAATGGCAAAAGGTAAATTCGAGCGCACGAAGCCTCACGTCAACGTGGGCACGATCGGCCACGTGGACCATGGCAAGACGACCCTGACGGCGGCCATCGCCACGGTGCTGTCTTCCAAGTTCGGCGGCGAAGCCAAGGCATACGACCAGATCGACGCAGCACCTGAAGAAAAGGCCCGCGGCATCACGATCAACACCGCACACGTGGAATACGAAACGGCCAACCGCCACTACGCCCACGTGGACTGCCCCGGCCACGCCGACTATGTGAAGAACATGATCACCGGCGCTGCCCAGATGGACGGCGCCATTCTGGTGTGCTCGGCCGCTGACGGCCCCATGCCCCAGACCCGCGAGCACATCCTGCTGGCCCGCCAGGTGGGCGTGCCTTACATCATCGTGTTCCTGA
>JAZKEE010000024.1:0-9712 GCA_040387235.1 Pseudomonadota bacterium | reverse complement strand
CCCTCGGTGCCGGGGGCCACGGGCACCACGTCCTGGTGCGCCATCAGCATCACCGGCGCGGCGTTCGCATCGCTGCCGGGCCAGGTGTAGAGCAGGCTCAGGTCGCCCACCACCTCGCGCTTGAGCCTGGCATGCACCAGCGGAAAGCGCTGCTGCAGCAAGGCATGGAACTGCTGGAACTGGCCGATGTTGGCCTGGGGGTCGTCCCGCGAGGACTCGGTGCGCAGGCGCACGGCCTCTGCCAGGCGCTGGGAGACGGCGGCATCGTCCACGGCCAGGCGGGCCAGGGGCGGCACCTCCAGCTGGCGCGAGCCCTTGCGCGCGGTGTTGACGCCCAGGGCCACAGCCAGAAGAACCAGGAGTGCCAGCAGACCCAGCAGGAGTTTTTTGATCATTGTGTGTCAGGCCCTCAAGGGCGGTGCATTCGTTCCAACGGCGCCTGGGAATTGCCCCGGCAGAGCAGCGATGCTACGGCCGTAACGAAATGTTCGTCCAATGCATAATCCAATTTGTTTTGTTCGGTTTTCTGCATGAGCACCACCATTGCCCAGTTGCGCCACTTCATCGCGTTGGCAGACAGCGGCAGCTTCACCCGTGCGGCCGACAGCACGCGGCGCTCACAGGCCGCCTTCAGCCGCAGCATTGCCATGCTGGAGGCGCACCTGGGCGCGGCACTGGTCGAACGCAGCGGCCACCGCAATGCGCTCACTCCCATCGGCCGCACCGTGCTCGAACATGCGCGCCAGGTGGTGGCCCAGGCCGACGAGCTGCACCAGGTGGTGCGCCACCATGTCAGCGGCGAAGCGGGATCCGTGCGCCTGGGCATGACCGCCACGCCTCATGCCCTGCTGGGCCGCCGCCTGCTGCACATGGCCGCAGGGCATGCAGGCCATATGCGCCTGCAACTGAGCGGCGGGCCCCAGGCACAGCAGATACAGGCCCTGCGCGACCGCGCGCTGGACGCGCTGGTGATGGACCAGCGCTCCATTCCCGGCGCCCATGCCGACCTGGAAGTGCACACACTGGCCGAGTTGCCCACCGGCGTCATGGTGCGGCCCGGCCACCCGTTGGCGCAACGGCGCCCCGTGCGATTTTCCGACCTCACTGGTTTTGGCGTGGCCTGCACCGGCATGAGCGCAGCCGTGGGACGGTTGCTGGTGCAGCGCCTGGGCCTGCAAGCGCACCCCGAAACACTGATCACCCTGGGCAGCGAGTCGGTGGCCGACCTGCTGGACGTGGTCAGCCGCACGGATGCGGTCTACCTGGGCATCGTGGCCCCGGCCGCACCCTTGCTGGCGCAGGGCCAGTTGGTGGCGCTGGACATACCGACACAGGGGCTGCCATCGCACATCGCCTGGGTGCAGCGCGTGGCGCGCGCCCCCAACCCGGTGCTGGACGGCCTGCGCGGACAGGTGCAGGCCTGGCTGAGAGAGGCCGCTTCGATGGGGCCAGCGCCAGATTTGCCCGCATAATCGCCGCCCCCCCCCTGCTCTGCCTGCCTGCGCCATGCCGTCCTACACCTTCGCCCCACCCTCCCCCGAAGACCTGCAGGCGGGAACCCTTGGAAAGCACATGCGCGAATTCAACTACCGCACCGTGGGTGAATACCCGCAGGTGCAGCCGGTGCGGCTGGACGTGCGCGATCTCCACGGCCGGCTGGTGGCAGGCATCCGCTCCTATGTGTTCGTCTACTGGCTGCAGACCGATGTGCTGTGGGTGGCCGAGGACCAGCGCAGCCAGGGCCTGGGCTCACGCCTCCTGGGCATGGCCGAGGCCCAGGGCAAGGCGCTGGGCGCCAGGAACGCCAAGCTCGAAACCTTCGAATGGCAGGCACGCGACTTCTATGTCAGGCAGGGCTATGCAGAGTACGCGCGCATCGACGACTACATCCAGGGCCAGTACCTGGCCCTGATGCGCAAGCCACTGGGCTGAGAGGCTGAGATCACCCCACCAGGGAAGACCTGAACACCGGGTGCTCCACAGGCAGAACCTGCTGCGCCAGCGGCGCGGCGAGGGATATGCCCTGGTCGCTATTGGTCAGCAGCACGAAGCCGTCGCGCGAGGTGGCCGAGACCATGGCGAAATTGCGAAAACCCGGGTTGTTGCCCCACTGCCAGAGCATGGGGCCAGCCTGAGTGCGTTCGATGCCCCAACCGTAGCCCCATTCCAGCCCCAGCGCCTTGTCGGCCACCACGGGGGCCGACAACACCAACGCCACCAGCCGCTCGTCGGCCATGAAGGCGGCCAGCAGGCGCGCGCAGTCGCCCGCCGTGGTGTACAGCGAAGCAGCCGCCACGGGCACGCTCCATCGCATGCCACCGGAGGCACCATTGGCATGCACGGCCCGGCCCTCGTAGGCACGGCTCCACACCAGGCTGGAATCGCGCATGCCCAAGGGCCCGAAGACCTGCGCGTCCATCCACTGCGCGATGGACATGCCCGTGACGGCCTCCATCACGGTTTGCAGCAGCACATAGCCTTCGCCCGAATAGCGCCAGCGCTGGCCGGGCTCGAAACCCGGGGCCAGCGCGCCGCTGGTCCAATTGGGCAGGCCGGAGGTGTGGTTGAGCAGACTGGCCACCGGAATGCGGGCCAGCATACTGGCGGGCACGGTGTCGCTGGCATCGCCGGGTTGGCGCCGCAGCACATGCTGGTAGTGCACATAGCCCTGCGGCAGGTACTGCGAGACGGGGGCCTGCAGGTCCAGTTGCCCCGCCAGCGCCAGGCGCAGCGCTGCATAGGCAACGACGGGCTTGGTCAGCGACGCGGCCTGGAACACCGCGTCAGCGGAGGCGTTGCAACTGCCCACCACTGCAGTTGGCTGCACCTGCCCTGCCCGCAGGGTGGCGAAGGCGGCAGCGCACACGCCCAGGCGGTTGGCCACCTCGGCCACCGGCTGATCCCGGTAACGCGTGAGGTCCGACGCACACGAGGCCAGCAGCGGCGACGCCGCAGCGCCGCTCAGCAGCAATTGGCGGCGGTTCAGGGACACCGGCAGGTCAGGATTTGGAGGCCGTGAGCACCGCCGTGCCACCCTCGCGCTTGCCGGCCCATACCCACATCGCGATGCCCGCCACGATCATGGGTACGCACAGCCACTGGCCCATGCTCATGCCCAGCGAAAGGATGCCCAGGTGCGCATCGGGCTCACGGAAGTACTCGGCGATGAAGCGGAACGCGCCATAGCCGATCAGGAAGGCCGCTGCCACCTGGCCCTGGCGGCGCTCGCGGCGGGCGTACAGCCACAGCAGCACGAACAGCAGCAGCCCCTCAAGCAGGAACTGGTAGACCTGCGAAGGGTGGCGCGGCAGCATGGAGCCGCTCTGCGGGAACACCATGCCCCAGGGCAGGTCGGGGCTTGCAAAACGGCCCCAGAGTTCACCGTTGATGAAATTGCCCACCCGCCCGGCCGCCAGGCCCGTGGGCACGCAGGGTGCCACGAAGTCGGCCACCTGCAGCCATGGGCGCTTGCGCGAGTGGGCGAACCACAACATGGCCACGATCACGCCCAGCAGCCCGCCATGGAAGGCCATGCCGCCCTGCCACACCGCAAAGATCTCCAGCGGGTGAGCGAGGTAGTAGCCCGGCTTGTAGAACAGGCAGTAGCCCACCCTACCGCCGATCACCACGCCCGCCACGCCCAGGAAGAGGATGTCCTCCACGTCCTTGCGCGTCCACGCGCCCGGCCCGGTGATGGAGGCGAACGGCTGGTGCCGCAGCCGGGCGATGCCCAGCAGCATGAACAGCCCGAAGGCCGCCAGGTAGGTCAGGCCATACCAGTGGATGGCCAGCGGGCCCACTTGCAGGGCGATGGGATCGATTTGGGGGTAGGTCAGCATTTGGGCGGTATTGTGCCCGCGCCGTGTGGCGGTTGGCAGCCGGCAGCCCCGCAGGGTGTGGGGACAGCGCTTGCGAGGCTCCTGTCGCACCAGATGCGCGCCCCAATGAGAACGCTTCTGATCCCTGTACGCATGCAGAGCGGCACCCCGGGGTTTTCCCCCACAAGCCCCCTGGGGCGCGCGATACTTGCAGGGGTAACAAGGAAAAGAACATGCAGGGAAACCCACAAGTCGTCGACTACTTCAAGGATCTGCTGCGCGGCGAACTGGCCGCGCGCGACCAGTATTTTGCGCATTCGCGGATCTATGAAGACCAGGGCTTCATCAAGCTCTACACGCGCCTGGACCACGAGATGCAGGAAGAAACCCAGCACGCCGACGCGCTGCTGCGCCGCATCCTCTTCCTGGGCGGCCGCCCCGACATGCGGCCCAAGGAGTTCACCCCGGGCGACACCGTGCCCGAGATGCTGCGCAAGGACCTGGCCACCGAGTACGAAGTGCGCACCGCCCTGCAAAACGGCATGGCCCTGTGCGAGAGCGTGGGCGACTACGTGAGCCGCGACCTGCTGCTGGCCCAGCTGCGCGACACCGAGGAAGACCACGCCTACTGGCTCGAAAAGCAGATTGGCTTGATCGACAAGATCGGCCTGCAGAACTACCTGCAGTCACAAACCTCTGCCTGAGCGCCCACGGAACGCGCGACCGGCCGCTGCGGGCCAGTGCGGGCCCGCGGTCAATGCAGGCGGGGACCTTCTTCGTCGTAGTAGTGTTGCCGCGTCTCTTCCCAATCAGGCGCTGCTGGCGCGAAAAGCAGATCCCGGTCACCGGCATCGTGGAGGCAAGGGGCTTCTGCCGGTTCCAGCATTGCCGCCATTTCCTGGGCAAAACTGCGCAGCGCAATGAACTCGCAGGAGATGCGTTGAAAGACGACTTCACTCACCCGGTAGGCCCCCGGCCCAGGGTCTTCGGGGTCGTTGGAAATCTGCAGTGCCGTCACCCCGTCCATCAAGGCGATGGCGTGCACCCCGAGCGATGTGAAGTGGGACACCAACACCTTCATGTCGACGCAGACAAACAACTGAAAGGCCCCCTGCATGAACAGCACGGCATTTTCAGCAGTCATTGACAGGGTGAACGGCTGCATTGGCACCCAGGCCATTTCGGGCGCCACCTGTATCGACATCAGCGACTTCGATGCCATCCCCTTGAGCGCTTGCAGGCAACCCGGCTTGCTCTGGTAGTAGTCCGTGCGGATCGCCACGTAGCGCAGGCCCTCTTCCGGAAAGACCTGCGCGATGCCGGATTCCATGGCCTGCTGCACACAGTCGTTCAGGTGCGACGCATGCGCTTTCGCGTGGTGCTCTTCCGAAGGCCGTGCATTGGCGTTGCGTGCGCGGTGGAAATCCGCCGGACCTGCGCCTGCCAGAAGCCGCATGGTGCGCCGCAGCTCCTCGTCCACGAGCCTTCCAGGGCGAGCGCGTTGCACGAAAGACTTCAGTTCAACGGGCTGCGGTTCACTGCCCGCCAGAACACAGATGTCGCCTTGCACCACCATGTTGGTCACCTCGGCCAGGACAACGGGGATGCCCATGCCGGTGCCCAGCCTCAGGGCCCGGTATCGCCGGCGAAACGTTTCCTGCCTGGAGAGAAGTCCCGAACGCTCCTTGACAAAGCTTCTTTGTGCGAAGTAGAAGTACCTGTGGCGCTGGGGAGGATGGTAAGCCGCCGCAATGCCATCTCCGAAGCAGCGGTACAAAAAGCGCAGATGTTCCAGCGCATCGCAACGGTCCTGGATTTTCAGGACCAGCTCTTTCGTCTCACGCGCCTTCTCCCCGATCAGCCGCTCTCTCACGAGGCGCTGCTTGAGCCGGAGTCTGGCATCCTGAAGGCGTTCATGGCTCAGCTTCGACCTGGCGATGCGCCGGATGAGCAGTTGCTGAAGTTCCAGGACGAGATTCACGCGCTCCGGGTCGCCCTGGATGGTGCAGAGCAGATGCGCGGCCTTCAGGAGCCACTGCATCTCTCTGGGGAACCTCAAGGGGAAAGGCATTCGCAGTCTCCTCAAAGCGTGCGATGGACAAGCTGAAACCTGGTTGCGGGCCTGCGGCTTGCCTGCCAACCTGGTTGCAGGATAGCGCCCATGCGGCAGCCAACGCCAGCAAATTATCGCTTGTTGACCATGCGGCCCGGGCAGCGGTGGCTGGCGCCCCCTGCCGCGCTTCGCACCGCCAACGCACCTTGGCATGTGGCCAGATGTGTGGGCTGATTGTCATTGCAGCCAATCGGGCAAACGCGCACACTGGCGCCATGCCCCCCCACCACCCCATCCGCACCGTGGCCTGCCTGGTCTACCCCGGCGTGATGAGCCTGGACGTAGTCGGCCCCATGCAGGTCTTCGGCTCCGCCAACGCCGAGCGCACCGGCCATGGCCTGCCGCCGGCCTATGCGCTGAACCTGCTGGCCGAGGCACCGGGGCCCGTCACCACTTCGGCCGGCTTTGCGCTGGTGGCCGATGGCAGTTGGGCCGACATCGATCCCGCCGGGCTGGACACGGTGCTGGTCGCGGGCGGAGACGGTGTGGTTGCACAACTGGAGAACACCGGCATGCAGCAGTGGCTGCACCGCGCCGCGCCCCAGGTGCGGCGCCTGGGCTCCGTCTGCTCGGGTGCGCTGCTGCTGGCCCAGGCCGGCCTGCTCGATGGCCTGCGCGCCACTACGCACTGGTGCCGAATGGACAGCCTGCGCCAGGACTACCCGCAGGTGCAGGTGGACGAAGACTGCCTGCACACCTATGACGCAGGCCACCCGGTGTACGGCCACCTCTTCACCTCGGCCGGCGTGACGGCCGGCATCGACCTGGCCCTGGCACTGGTGGAAGCAGACCTGGGCCGGCCCATGGCCCTGGCCGTGGCGCGGAGGCTGGTGATGTTCATGCGCCGCCCGGGCGGGCAGGCCCAGTTCAGCGCCCTGCTGACGCCCGAGACCCGGCATGCGCCCCGGCTGGCGGCGCTGCTCGAGTGGATTCCCTCGCAGCTCGGCGGCGACCTGTCGCTCGACGCCCTGGCCGGGCAGGCCTGCATGCCCCCACGCACGCTCACCCGCGTGTTCCAGCGCGAGCTGGGCACCACGCCCGGCCGCTATGTGGAGCGGGTGCGGGTGGAAGCCGCCTCCACCCTGCTTGCACAAGCCCAGGCGTCCGTCTCCACCGTGGCCCGGCTGTGCGGCTTCGAGCACCCCGAGAACCTGCGCCGCAGCTTCCACAAGCACCGTGCGGTGAGCCCGCAGGCCTATGCGCAGCGTTTTGGCGCCGGTGCATTGCTGGACTAGCAAAATTTCCTTCGCGCCGGACACGGCGCACCACCACCGAAAGCCTGCCCCCATGCTGCTCCTGCGCAATGCGTCCGTTCGCCTGCTGTTTGCCGGCCAGGCCCTGTACTGGGGTTGCTCCATCATCGGCATCACGCTGACTTCCATCGTCGGCGCGCGGCTGGCGCCCTGGCCGGCGCTGGCCACCTTGCCCCTGGCCTTGCTGGTGCTGGGCAACCTGCTGTCGGTGCAGCCGCTGTCGCTGTTCATGCAGCGCCATGGCCGGCGCGCCGGGCTGCAGGCCGGCGCGCTGTGTGGCGTGGCGGGCGGCCTCATCGGCATGGCGGGTGTGCAGTGGGGCAGCTTTGCCGTGTTCTGCGCGGGCACGCTGGCCATCGGTGCCTACCAGGCATCGTCGGGCTACTACACCTACGCCGCGCTGGAGGCGGTGGACGCGCAACAGAAAGGCCGGGCCGCCGCCTGCGTGGTGGCGGGTGGTCTGTGCGCTGCGGTGTTCGCCCCGCCGCTGGCGCTGTGGTCGCGCAACCTGCTGGCCACGCCGCTCGCGGGCGCCTACCTGGCCATTGCGGCGCTGGCCGCGCTGGGCTGGGTGGTGATGGCACGGCTGCGCGAGGGTGTGGCGCCCAAGCCGGCAGCGGGCGGCTTGGCCGCCATGCGTGCTCTGCTGGCGCGCCCCGGCCTGCGCGCCGCGGTGGTCATGACAGCCATCGGCCACGGCCTGATGATCCTGGTGATGAACGCCACCCCGCTGGCGATGGAGGTCTGCGGCTTCTCGGCCGCATCGGCGGCACAAGTCATCCAGTGGCATGTGATCGGCATGTTCGCCCCCGCGCTGTTCTCCGGCATGTTGGTGGACCGCTTCGGCAGTCGCCGCGTGGCCACGGTGGGCGCCCTGTGCCTGGCGGCCAGCGCGGTGGTGGCGCTGTCGGGCCTGTCGTTCACCGAGTTCCTGGCCAGCTCCTTCCTGCTGGGCACGGGCTGGAACCTGATGGTGATATCGGGCACCACGCTGCTGGCTGAAAGCCACGCCCCCGAGGAGCGCGGCCAGGCCCAGGCGCTGATGCAACTGGCCAATGGCATCGTGGCGGCGATGATGTCCTTTGCCTCGGGCGCGCTGCTCTCCGGCGTGGGCTGGATGGCCATCAACGCCGTGGCGCTGCCGCTGCTGGCCGTTGCGGCGGGGCTGCTGTTCGTGCGCGGGCGCGCTGCGGCAGTTGCTTAACCGACAGCCGAACGCTCACGCACGAAGTCGACAAACCGCGCCAGCGCCGGGTTGTTGAGCGCGGCCGGCCATACCAGGCTGGTCTCGCACACGGGCAGCAGCGGCTCGGCAGGGGCTTTCGCCGCCTTGGCCCTGACGGGTGCCTGCCCGAAAGCATCCGCCGCGCGGTACACCACCCCCTCGCGGCGGAACTGGGTCACGCTCTCGGGCACCCAGGCCACGCCCAGGCCGCCCCACACCAGGTTGACGATGGTCTGCATCTGGATCGCCTCCTGCGCCACCACGGGCACGCGGCCAGCCGCGTGGTACAGCGCAAAGATGGCGTCGTGCAGCGAGGGCACGATGCGGCGCGGAAAGATCACCAGCGGCTCGGCCAGCACCTGCGCCAGGTCCAGGCGCAGCGCACCGGCCAGCGGATGGCTTGCAGGCAGCGCCAGCACCAGGGGTTCTTCAGCCACCGCCAGGCGCGCCAGCTCCGGAGGGGCCGCGCCGGGCGAATGCAGCACCAGTCCGGCATCGAGCTCGCCGCGCGCGAACAGGGCGCGCTGCACGTCGCCCGTGGCCTCCACCAGCTCCAGCGCCACCTGCGGGCACAGCACCCGAAAGTCGCGCACCCACTCGGGCAGCCGCTCGAAACCGATGGTGGAGACAAACGCCAGCCGCACCCGCCCCACCTCGCCCGCTGCCGCCGCGCGCGCCCGCACCGGCAGCGCCTGCGCGCGCTCCAGAAAGTCGCGCACGTCAGGCAGCAGGGCCTCGCCCGCCGGGGTCAGCGCCACGCGCCGGCGCGTGCGGTCGAACAGCATCACGCCCAGCGAGCGCTCCATCTGCGCGATCGCCTGGGTCAGCGGCGGCTGCGTCATGTGCAGGCGCAGCGCGGCCCGGCCGAAATGCAGTTCCTCGGCCACGGCGACGAACTGGCGCCAGGCGCGCACATCGATGAATGTCTCTTTCATATGTTTTATATATTAATGGAGCAGATGAAAGGGATTGGAAACGCAGCGGCAAAACTCGCATACTTGCAACCCGAACGCACCGGACACGTGGAACGCTGCGGTGTCCTCCCCACAACAACGACTCCCCCACCAGGAAAAAATGCCATGGCAGACAGCAAGACCATCCCGATCCAGCCCATCAACCACCGCAGCGCCAACATCACGCAAGGCAAGTCGCGTGCGCCCAACCGCTCCATGTACTACGCCATGGGCTACGAGGAAGGCGACTTCGTCAAGCCCATGGTCGGCGTGGCCAACGGCCACAGCACCATCACCCCCTGCAACAGCGGCCTGCAGAAGCTGGCCGACGCGGCCATCGCCGGCATCGA
>JAZKEE010000023.1:0-8160 GCA_040387235.1 Pseudomonadota bacterium | reverse complement strand
GGGTGCGCGCATCGCTGAAGGACGTGCTCGGCAAGCTGACGGGCAATCCGCAGGCTTTTGATGGGCAGGACTTGGTGGATCTGGCGTTTGGCATTGCGCAGTTGGAGCGCTCAGACTCGGCCCCGCCGCAGAACGGTCTTGAGCGGCCCAATGGCAGCGCACCTTTCGCCCCGTACCTTCCCATCCAGATGAGCCGCGGGGCGGGAGTGGACAACGCAGGCGCAGCACCGGAGAAAGGTCCGCTGGGAACAGAGACAAATCCTCGGCCAATCCCGTTCAAAGAGAAAGACCTCAAGGTCCGGATGTCAAAAGACAACCCCTATGAGGACGACATTGCTTTGCTCGTGGAGGGCGAGTATGTTAGTTTTGCAAACATAGAAGATACGAAATATGGCCCTCGCCTAAATATTAGCAAAACGGCACAAATGGAATCAGAAGAGTATATCAAGATTGATGATCACGGAGTGACAGAAGCGATGTTGAGAAAAGTAATTCTTTACTACACACAAGAAAGAGGAGGACCTCCAACTGGACTGCCAGGAAATCTAGCCGGAAGCAATCTTGAAAATTTCCGAAAGGAATTCGACAAACATCGAAAAATCAATCACAATGGCACGAAAGATGATTGGGCACAGGCCGCAATAAGAGACATATCATTCGGAAAATCCAGGGAGAGACTGGGGTAGGGAATCTTTGAAATTGAATTATCGGACCCTATTGATATCGACGACCTGAAAAATGTACCCAAAAATGTAAATATTATTTCAAGGCTCAGCTGATTCTCAAGAAAACATCATGACCAACAAGAATACCATAGAAATTCTGGGGGCGACCCTTGGAAGGGATATATCCCAAGAAGGGGGTAGCTGCAGCGATTACCTTGATCTATACAATCGTCATATTGACGAAATACTAAAAATCATGCCCATGGGCAGTGTTTACACCAACAAATTCATACTATTCCTTCTCGGCTGGAATGGCGACCTTGGAAACACGATGTCCTTTATGGAGTATGTAGTCAAAGGAGGGGAAGATATAAATTTGTGGCTGAAGGAGTCTTATAAATCCGAATGGAGAAAAAGCCCTCCTGCATCCTGAAATATGGTACGCCGGCGTCAGCGGAATGACCCGGCGGTCTCAAATTTAAAGAGCAACGCCGCGAGCCCATCCAAATTTGTTCGATTGGTAGTTGTAATGGGTCAAGGCTCGGCGAGCCACTTACCGTCCTGAACGAACCCACTTCCCGCAAGTGCACCTGCTACAGCGTCCCAGGTCCAGCCCCTCACCCCCATAGACGCACAGGTCCAAGCCCTCGACTGCGGCATGCTCGTCGTCGGCGGCGACCAGGCCACCATCCTGGCGCACCTGCAGGCTGGCGGCGTGCGCGGTGCCGAGCCATTCGCGGGCGTGACCCTGGTGCCCGTGGACCAGGCGGCACTGGCACAACGGATCTTGCTTCACCCATCGCGCTCTCTGACGCCATCAGGCCCGTCAAAAGGTCATGCATCGGAGTCTGCAAAGAGCGACGGGACTGCTGCGCGAAGGCCCGTGCGCGACGCATCTGGTGAACAAGCATCCGGGCCCCGCACTGGGGACCACCAAGAGCATCCCCGCTACGCTTTCAGCGATGACAACGTCCCCACCCAACCTGCCCCATCCGTTGTCCGGCATGGCACGGAATCCACTTCACCGGAACCAGTTGCTCCTGTCAATGCACGAGTCGGAGACGCGCATGGATTACTACGATCCGGGCGGGCCGTTGATCTGGGAGTCGGACGAGCAGGGCGCGCTGGTCGAGGCGGCGTTGGCCCTGACGGAACTGCCGCAAGTACCTCAAGGCACGGTAGTGGTCGCTTCTCCTTCCGTGAACCCGCTCAACCCGACGATGGATACTCTGCGGGCACCGCACAACCGGCCAGAGCAACTGCTGGCGGAGCGCGCCGTGGAGGGGCGGGCCAGGAGGGCGCGCAACACCCCGGGGCCACTCTTGTGGGACCTGGAATCGCCGAGCGCGTCCAGCTTGCCGGCAGCCAGGCCCTTGTCAGTGAACGGGTAGATTCGCCAGAGCAGCTTTGCCTGCCGACTGTTCAACGGCGGCGGCCCATGGCGTACCACCCGCCCTCCGCTACCCGCTCGTACGCTTCCACACCAGCCCCAGCGCCTTGAATTTCTGCCAGGCCGTGGCGCGTTCGTCCGAGAGCACGTCGAGAAAGTCCGACAGGCGTTTGGACTTGGCCATGGTGTAGACGGTCAGCGAGGTGGTCAGCACGAACACGATGGCGAAGATTGCCAGCTTGCGGCCCAGGGGGGCGTCGGCTTCGGCCAGCAGGTTCATGCCCAGGAAGCCCGTGGTCACGGTGCCGATCAGGCCGAAGATGGTGACGACCGTGAGCCGCACGACGGTATTGGCCTGGCGGCGAAGGCTGTCGGCGTCCAGGTACTGGTTCATTTCGCCGATGCGCTCCTTGACCTCCGTGTACAGCGGGTCCAGCCCGAGGTGGTTGGCGCACATGCGGAACAGGGCGCGCACCTGGGCCTGTTCGGATACTTCATGGAACCAGTAGCGGTGCGTGAAGCGCAGAAAACCGGCAAAGCTGTCGCGGATGGTGCGCTTGAAGCGGCGCACGCTGGCGGCGTCGGCAATGTCCAGGTCTTTCAGGGCCTCGGCCAAGCGGTCCGAGAACATCAGCAGCGCCGCCTTCTGGAAATGCGCGATCAAGAAC
The DNA here is from genome assembly GCA_040387235.1 of Pseudomonadota bacterium. GTDB lineage: Bacteria > Pseudomonadota > Gammaproteobacteria > Burkholderiales > Burkholderiaceae_C > Acidovorax. The sequence continues at coordinate 5,437 of JAZKEE010000023.1, read as the reverse complement.
AGCAGGAAGTGCTGGTGCCTGAACTGCGCCAGCACGCCCCGGTCGCGGCAGACATAGAACGGGCTGCCGGCATCGCCCAGCACCAGCAGCGAATGGCCGCTGCACAGGTAGCGTGTGTTGGGGGCGGCGCCGCTGCTGCTCCAGAAGCGGTCGTAGCAAAACCGCTTTTCGAAATCGGCCAGGTGCTCTTCGGAATAAGGCAGGCAGGTGTCGTCGTCGCTGGAAGGGGCCGCCCCCGTGACCAGGCCGAAGCGGATGAAGTCGCTGCGGCTGAGCGCGCGCGGGTCGTCCAGCGCCAGAAAGGCAAGCTGCGGCATGCGGTAATACTCGATCTGCCGGTAGCGCAAGGGGCCTGTGCGCTCGGAATGGTCGCTGACCAGCGGCTCCAGCAGCCAGGCCCAGTGGGCCGAGATGCGCGGGGCGCGGTGGCTGCTGACGTGGGCCATGAAGAGGTCGCGCTGGTTGGCGTCGGACGCGGCCAGCACCTGCCCGGCGGCGTCCAGCCACTCGGCGCTGTACAGGCAGTGCTGGGCATGGCCATCCGCGTCCCAGCCGGCGGGGTAGCCACGGCCGAAGCGGTACAGCAGCTCCTGCGCCTGGGCCAGCGCCAGGTCGCGGGCGCTGACCTCGACATTGAGCAGCACCAGGTCCAGGTCGAGAAAAAAGTACAGGTCCACATGGACGATGTCCAGCGTGATCGGCGCATCGCCGGGGCGCAGCACCGCCCGCACGGCGCTGACGTCGCTGCGCCGGAACACCCGCATCGGCGAGCCCATGGCACGGCTGCCTTCCCGGCTGCGCCCCTCGCCATACAGGAAGCGCTGCACGTAAGGCAAAAAGGTCACGAACTCGTTGTAGTGGCGTTCGTGGAAGCGGCTGCTGTCGCCCGTGAATTCGTCCACCACCTCGCGCCAGGGCGAGGCCTGATCGCCCATGTCCGCCAGCAGTTGCCAGGGTTTGGCATGCCGGCCCTCGGAGCCCCGCACCGGCATCAGGCGCAAGGGCCACAGCAGGACCTGGCGAAACTCCCGCACGCAGGCGGGATGGGATTCTGCAGCGGGCATGGGGGTGCTCTTTCGTCGGGATCGCGGGTTTCGTCGCAAAGCGCCAATGGGCGGACTGTAGAGACGATGCTACCCAAAACAGCAGGGGATGGGTTGCTCAGCACCGTGCTGCAGGCCGCCACGCGTGTGCCACGCCTGCTGCGCTACCGCTCCTGCAGCGAGCCCCGGCGCGTGATGGTGACCCCGGGGTGCCTGCTGCCTATGGAGACTGCACTGCGGCGCGCAGCAACTCAGGGGCCAGCCATTTCAAGCACGCCGGCCCCGCCCTGCCGCCTTGGCGCGGTAGAGCGAGGCGTCGGCCCGCTCCATGAGGCCGCGCCACCCGTCGTCGCCCGCAAAGGCCACGCCCACGCTGGCACCGATGAGCACCCTGCGCCCACCCAGGTCGAAGGGCCTGGCGGCGGTGGCCACCAGCTTGTCGGCCACCTGCTCGGCGGCGGCGCGGCTGGGCATGCCACCCAGCACCACCACGAACTCGTCGCCGCCCACCCGCGCCACCAGGTCCATGGGCCGCACCAGGGCCAGAAAGCGCGCGGCCACGGCCTGCAGCAGTTGGTCGCCCACCGGGTGGCCCCAGGTGTCGTTGACGGGCTTGAACCGGTCCAGGTCTACATACAGCATGGCCACACCGTGCGCTTCGCCGAGCGGTATGCGCTGCAGGTAGGCCTGCAGGCCCTGCCGGTTCACCAGGCCGGTGAGGCCGTCGCGCTCGCTCAGGCCGATCAGGCGCGATTCACGCTGGCGGTGTATGGTCACGTCGTCGAGCACGGCGATGAAGCCGTCGGGGGTGCCGCCCTCCGACTGGCGGGGCACCAGGGTGATGGCCATGTTGCGCGGGTGCCCGCCCAGGTGCAGGTCCAGTTCGAACGAAGTGGCCTCACCGCCCAGCGCCTTGTGGATATGGGCCATGCTGCCCTGCAGCTCCTGGATGGGCATCACCTCGCCGATCTTGTGGCCCACGATCTCCGCGCGCGTGGGGCCCACCAGCTTCTCGAACGCGGAGTTGACGAACTCGTAGCGGCCCTCGCGGTCCACCACGGCGATCACGTCCGGGATCGCCTCGGCAATCGAGGCCAGGGTGCGCTGTTGGCGAAACAGGTCGGCACGGGCGCGCTGCTGCGCGGAGATGTCGCGCATCACGGCGGTGTAACGCACCACCTGGCCGGTGGCATCCCGGTGGGACAGCACCGAGTGGTCCACCGCAATCGGTTGACCGGCCACCAGCACCGTGCTTTCGCCCATCCACACGCCGGTCTTGAGCACCGAGGGCATCACCTCGTCGCGGTAGCGCCGCGTGGTCTCGGGCGTGTTGAAGTCGGTGAAGCGGTGCTGCGCGACGTCGTAGCCTTCGGCATAGCCCTGGGCCTTGCGCGCGGCCGGGTTCATGTAGGTCACCCGGCCCTCGGCGTCGGCCTGCACCACGAAGTCGGGCGTGGCCTCCAGGATCTGGGTGAGCATGTGCAGCGACTCCTCGGCCCGCTTGCGGCCCGTGATGTCCTGCAGCGCGCCGACGACGCGCACCGGGGTGCCGTGGTCGTCGTACTCGGTATTGCCGATGGCGCGTGCCCAAACGCGCGTGCCGTCGGGGGTGCGCAAGGGGGCTTCGATCTCCCATTTCTCGCCGGTCTCGATGCCTTGTTCAAAGGCGGCGATGAGCCGCTCCTGCGCGCCGTCTTCATAGAACCCGACCACGCCGGGCAGCGTGGGCACGAAGTCATCGTCCACGCCATGGATGCGCCGCACCATGGGCGACCAGTGCACGGTGCTGGTGGGCAGGTCCACCGTCCAGGAGCCCACCAGCGCGAGCTCTCCCGTGCGCTGCAGCAGGTCCTGGTTGGCCCGCAGCTTCAGTTCCGTGGCACGCCGGTCGCTGGCGTCGCGCAGGAAGGCCGTGGCACCGATGCCCCCGGCCATGCGCAGCGGCGCGATGGACAGCTCCACGGGCAGGCGGTGCCCGTCCTTGTGCAGGGCATCCACCTCGAAGCGGCGGCGCAGCACGGGGCCCTCACCAGTGCGCTGCAACCGGGCCATGCCATAGAGGTGGGCGCTGCGCATCTCGGGCGGAATGATCAGCTCGTGCATCGGGCGACCGATGGCTTCGTCGTGGCTCCAGCCCAGGACCGCTTGCGCCTGGCGGTTCCACTCGGTGATGAAGCCGCCGGGGTCGATGCTGACGAAGGCGTCCTGCGTGCTGACGAGCATGCTCTGCAGTGTCTCGTCGCGCGCTGGCGCTGCGTGCAAGGCGCCCTCGGGCGCAAGGTCGTGCGCGTGCGCCTGCGGACACACGCCCAGCGGCTCCCGCGCATCCCAGCGGGGGCGCTGGTTCGCAAAGGCGCTGCGGGTGCTGCGTATGGCGCCTGCATCATCGAGCGTGCCCACCGCCACCTCGACCACGCCGGGCTCGCCGTCCTCCAGAAGAAACAGCTGGCTCCCGCACTGGGGGCACAGCTGGCGCGCCGCATGGTCCGACGAGCGCCAGCTGTGCACCGCGCCGTAGGTGCGCAAGGTGGCCCGGTCACCATTGACCCACGCCATGCCGGCACCGCCAGATGCCCTGCGGCAGGTCTCGCAGTGGCACACCGCAGCCTCCAGCTCCAGCGCGTGCACGGCGTACTCGACGCGGCGGCAAGCGCAGTGGCCTCTCAAAACAACAGGAGCCGTCCTCATACACCCCCCTTATCCCCGGAACAGGGGCCGGAGCAGTCGCGCCTGCCCACCGCCCTTGCCAGGCTTTGTGCGGGACCGTGCTGGAAAGGTAACCGCTCCAGCCAGCCACTCTTGTAGGACAGCTACGGCGGCGCAGCCATCCCGTTGCGCCATCTGAAGGCCTGCCCAACCTTGCCCTATGTGTAGTTTCGGCCTTCGCTCTCGCACAGCCACGACTTCGCGGCATCGAGCGCGAGCACCTCGTCCTCGAACCTCTCCACGTCCCGCACCGGCACGATGCGCCCATCGGAAAGCTCGATGGACAGCACAGACCACCGGTCCTTGCGGATGAGCTTGACCCAGCAGCTGTCGTGCGCGGTGCAGCGCAGCCGGTGTTCCGTCGTCACGAGTCCCATGGCGTCCGTCCTGTGGAAACTGTCCAAGGTGCACTGTAAAGCGAACAGGCCCGCGCCACATCCCCCATCCCGGGGGGGCGTTGGCCTCAATTGCCAATACGGCAATCGAAGGTTCCCCAAATGGCGCCGCCCGGCACGGGTTTCCCCGGCGGAGGCGGTCACAATCGAGGGCCGTCCGCCACCCCGCTGCACAGGCCCATCGCCGCAATAATCACCCCCATGGAAACCATTGTTCTCGGCGCCGGCATCGTCGGCGTCAGCACCGCCCTGGCGCTGCAGCAGCGCGGCCACGCCGTCACCCTCGTCGACCGCCAGGCCCCGGGCCTGGAGACCTCATACGGCAACGCCGGCATCATCCAGCGCGAGGCCGTGCGGCCCTACGCCTTTCCGCGCAGCCTCGCCACGCTGGCGCGCGTTGCCACCGGCTTGAGCAACGACGCCCACTACCACTGGGGTGCCCTGTTGCGCCTGGCACCGCAGCTCCTGGGCTATTGGGCTGCGTCGGCACCTGCGCGCTATGCGCCCATCGCACAGGCCTACAGCCTCCTCATCGAGCACTGCATCGCCGAGCACAGCGGGTGGATAGCCCAGGCCGGCGCCAGCGACCTGGTGCACAAGGACGGCTGGATGCAGCTGTACCGCTCCGGCCCCGTGTTCGACGCGGCCGCCACCCAGGCCCGGGCCATCGCAGCATCGCACGGCCTGGCATGCCAGGTGCTGGACACCGCCGCCCTGGCCGCCGCCCAGCCCGTGCTGCAGATGCCGCTGGCCGGCGCCGTGCACTGGCAGGACCCCTGGAGCGTGCGCGACCCCGGCGAGCTGGTGGCGCGCTATGCGCGGCTGTTCATGCAGCGCGGCGGGCAACTGGCCACGGGCGACGCGATGGGGCTGCGCCAGCAGGGCAGCGGCTGGGCCGTGGAGACCGATGCACCGAGCGGCACGAAAGCCCTTGTCACCGCGCAGCACGCCGTCATAGCCTTGGGCCCCTGGGCCGGCACGCTCACCACGCGCCTGGGCTACCGCCTGCCGCTGTTCAGCAAGCGCGGCTACCACCGCCACTTTGCGGGCGACCCCACCCTGACCATGCCCGCGCTGGACATCGAGCGCGGCGTGATGCTGGCGCCCATGTCGCGCGGCCTGCGCCTGACCACCGGGGCCGAATTCGCCATGCTGGATGCGCCCGCCACCCCCGTGCAATTGCGCCGCGCGGAGCAATCCACGCGCGAACTGCTGCCCCTGGGCGAGCCCGTGGAGGCCACGCCCTGGCTGGGCGCCCGCCCCTGCACCGCCGACATGCTGCCCGTGCTGGGC
>JAZKEE010000022.1:0-10657 GCA_040387235.1 Pseudomonadota bacterium | reverse complement strand
TGCGACGTCTGCCACGGCCAGCGCTACAACCGCGAGACGCTGGAGGTGCTCTGGAAGGGCCGCAACATCGCGCAGATCCTGGAGCTCACGGTGGAGGATGCCTTCGCCTTCTTCAAGGACGTACCGGCCCTGGCGCGCAAGCTGCAGACCCTGCTGGACGTGGGCCTGTCCTACATCCGTCTGGGCCAGGCGGCCACCACGCTCTCGGGCGGCGAGGCGCAGCGCGTGAAGCTGGCGCAGGAACTGTCCAAGCGCGACACCGGGCGCACGCTCTACATCCTGGACGAACCCACCACCGGCCTGCATTTCGCCGACATCGACCTCCTGCTCAAGGTGCTGCACCAGCTGCGCGACGCAGGCAACACCATCGTCATCATCGAGCACAACCTGGACGTCATCAAGACCGCCGACTGGCTCATCGACATGGGGCCCGAGGGCGGTGCCGGTGGCGGCACCGTGGTGGGCGTGGGCACGCCCGAGGACCTGGCGGCCAATCCCGCCAGCCATACGGGCAAGTACCTGGCGCGCTACCTGGCCTAACGCAGGCGCTGCGCGACGACCGGATCGAGCGAGCCCATGAAGGCTTCGACAGCCCGCGTGTAGCCGCTCTCCATGCCCAGGTTGGCATTGATCTCGCCGTGCGTGAGGTCCTGCGGCAGCACCTCGGCGCGGCCGCCCAGGGCCATCACATGGGCCGCCATGCCCTGCGCCTGCAGGCAGGGGCGGTCGGGCCGGCTGGCGGAGCACACGAACTGGTAGGGCGGCACGATGCCGGAGAGTGCGTGGTAAGGCGAGATGGCCAGCCAGAAGGCCGGGTCGCTGCCCAGCACCTCGTCGTACAGCGGATAGTGCGGCAGCGACATCACGACGGGCGCATTCAGCAGCGCACTGTCCAGCGACACCGTGCCCAGCCAGGGCGTGACGCCCAGTTGGCGCAAGAGCGGCGCATGGGCATTGACGAACGACACCAGATGCGCACCGGCCGAATGGCCCATGAGGATGAACTTCGTGGGGTCGGCGCCCCATTGCGTGGCCTGCTTCTGTGCGGTGTCGAGCGCCACGGCCACGTCGATGGCCTCCTGCAGCACGTTCACGGCCGGGTGCAGCCGGTAGTTGACCGAGATGAAGACGAACCCGCGCGGCACCCAGCGCGCCGCCTTCTCTTGCACGACGCGGGACATGGCCTTGTCGCCTGTGCGCCAGCCGCCACCGTGCACCATGAAGACCACGGGTGCCAGGCCCTCGATGCTGCTGCGCGGGGTGCTGGGCAGGTAGACGTCCATGCGCTGCAGCGGATCGGGCCCGTAGGGCATGTCGGCGATGCGCTGCACGCCGGCTGGCAGCGTGGTTGTGGTCCCGTCGTCCGCATCGTCAAAGAAGCTACCGGGACCCATCGGTTGCGCATGGGCCGGAGCCACGGCAGCGAGCGAGGCCAATGCCAGCCCCAGGGGCAATGCGGCCCGGCGGGCCCAGGTGCGAAGGCGGAAAGCGAGGGGGGTGGTCATGGTGGTGTTCTCCTGCAATAGTAGTGAAATGGACGGGAACGAGGGGTGGGGCGGGCTCGGGGTTACTGCGGCGTGCCCTTGCGGCTGGCCAGGCGCGCGGCGATGGCCGCCGTGATCTCGGCTTCGGTCACGAAGCCCTTGCGCTGCGTGTCGATCCGGTCGAACGCGCTGTTGACGCGCGGCATGCCGGCCTGGGCCTCGGCACGGGTGAGCTGGCCATTGCCGTCCTTGTCGGCGGCCACGAAGCGCTGGTGCAATTGCTCGCGCGCCTGCTGCATCTGCTGGGCCCGGTGGCCGGACGGTGCTGCCTGGGCGCTGGCACCAGCCACCAGGCCTGCGGCGAGCAGGCCGGCTACGGCCAGCGTGCGGGTGGAGGAAGAGGTCATGGGTCGGCTCCTGGGGCGATGGGTTGCGGATGCCCCGACTTTGGCGCCCAGGTATGAGCCGGTTGTTGCGTGGACGGGCCGATGTATGACAAAGCATGACGAAGTGGTCTGCGGCAGGCCCTTGCGCCCTACCATTGCCCATCCCGATTTGCATGCGCCCCCTACCATGACCGAAGCCCTGGCCCGTATCCTGGTGGCCGATGACGAGCCCGACCTGCGCGCCCTGCTGCAGCGCTACCTGAGCGACCAGGGCTATGCCGTGCGCACGGTGGCCGGGGCCGGCCCGCTCGACGCGCTGCTGGCGCGCGAGCGCTTCGACGTGCTGGTGCTCGACGTGATGATGCCGGGCGAGGACGGCCTGTCCATCTGCCGGCGCCTGCGCGCCCAGGGCGAAACCATCCCCATCCTCATGCTCACCGCGCGCGGTGACCCGGTGGACCGCATCATCGGCCTGGAAATGGGGGCCGACGACTACCTGCCCAAGCCCTTCAACCCGCGCGAACTGCTGGCGCGCCTGCAGGCCATGGTGCGCCGCCAGCGCATGCTGGGGGCGCACACCGGTCCGCTGCAGGCCGGCGCCGGTGCCAGCGTGCGCTTCGGTGCCTTCGAGCTGTTCCTGCAGGAGCGCCGGCTGGCGCGCGATGGCCAGCACGTGCCCCTGACCAGCGGTGAGTTCGCCCTGCTGCAGGCGCTGGCCCAGCAGCCGCGCCGCCCGCTGGGGCGCGACCGGTTGATGGCCCTGGCCTACGGGCCCGACCACGAGGCCACCGATCGCAGCATCGACGTGCAGGTGATGCGCCTGCGCAGGCTGATCGAGGCCGACCCGGCGCAGCCGCGCCATATCCGCACCGTCTGGGGCGTCGGCTACGTCTTCATGCCGGACGGCTCGGCTCCCGCCGGGGGCAGCGCATGACCACCGCGGCATCCCCGCGCGGTCGGTGGCCGCGCAGCCTGCTGGGGCGCAACCTGCTGCTCATCACGGCGCTGGTGGTGCTCAGCCAGCTGTGCGCCGTGGTGCTGGTGCGCCAGATGATTTTGCAGCCGCGCGTGGCCCAGGTGGCCGACGGTGTGGCGCGCAACGTGGCCGCCTTGCGCGCCGGGCTGGACGTGCTGCCAGCAGAACAGCGCGCAGCCTTCGTGGAGGCCTTCAATCGCCAGGCAGTGCGGGCTGCGAAGCAAGCCGACGAACCCCCGGCCCAGCGCCGGCACGTCCTGCTCTCGGCGCTGGAGCGGCGCTTCGTGCAGGCGGTGGCGCGGCAGCTGGACCAGGCCGAGGCCACCGCCGCTGGCGAGCCGCGCTGGCGCCGCGATGGCGCGGGCATGCTGGCGCTGCGCGTGACGCACGGCGGCATCGACTACTGGCTGAATCTGCCCAGCGTATTCCCCACGCGCGAGTTCACGGGCGCCTGGCTCATGGCCACCGTCGCTGGCGTGCTGCTGGCCCTGCTCGGGGCCTGGTGGCTGCAGCGCCACCTGAACCGGCCGCTGGCCCGGGTGGTCACTGCGGCGCAGCACCTGGCACGCGGCCAGGCGCCCGCCGCTCTGCCGGAAGATGGGCCCGAGGAGATCGCCACGGTGGCGCGCAGCTTCAACCAGATGGCGCGCAGCCTGGCCGAGGCCGACCGCGAGCGTGCGCTGATGCTGGCCGGCGTGTCGCACGACCTGCGCACGCCGCTGACCAAGCTGCGCCTGGGGGTGGAGATCGCCCGGGCGCACCTGGACGCGCCGCTGGCTGCGAGCATGGCCCGCAGCATCGAAGAGATGGATGCCATCGTCGGCCAGTTCCTGGACTTCGCCCGTCTGGGCGACGGCGAGCCCGCCACGCGGGCTTCGCTCAACGAACTGGCCCAGGCCGTGGCCGAGGCGCAGGCCGACCATGGCCGCGCTCTGCAGCTGGAGCTAGGCACCGTGCCCGACCTGCCGGTGCACGCCCAGGCCCTGCGCCGCGCGGTGGACAACCTCGTGGAGAACGCGTGGCGCCACGGCAGGGCCCCCGTGCTGTTGCGCACGAGCACGGATGGGGATGGGGGCCAGGTGTGGATCGAGGTTGCCGACCACGGGGCCGGCATGGACGCGGACGAGCTCGATCGCCTGCGCCAGCCGTTTGCGCGGGGCGGCGGCAGCGCCCGTTCAGGTGCCCCGGGGGCCGGTTTGGGCTTGGCGATTGCCGAGCGTGTGGCCCGCGCGCACGGTGGCGTGTTGCAACTGCGCAGTGCGCCGGGCACCGGGCTGCGGGCACGGCTGGTGCTGCCGCGTTCCGCCTGAACGTGACCCCGGGGCCCGGCTGCGGCGCCTGGCACACCGCCGCCAATGCCGCACATCACCCCCAGGCCACCGTTCGGTGGGTGGCGATGCGTTCCTACAGAGCACCTGGCGCCAAATGGGATATACCGGTGCACCTTCCGAGGAGACCACTGCATGCATTCCATCACCCTGCGTTTTCTGGCGTCGCACACCGCCCCGTCGGCGTCCGGCCGCATCCACGGCGGTACCGTGCTGCGCTGGATGGACGAGGCCGGCTTCGCCTGCGCCTGTTCCTGGGCCGGTGGGACTTGCGTGACGGCATTCATGGGCAGCGCCAGCTTCGACCGGCCCATCCACCCGGGCGACCTGGTGGAGGTGCAAGCCAGCCTGGCCCACACAGGCGAGACCAGCATGAACATGCTGATCGAGGTGCGCAGCGGTGGCATCCAGGAAAAGGAGCTGCGCCAGGTCACCCATTGCGTGGCTGTCTATGCTGCGCTGGATGAAGACAGCGCAGCCCGCGCCGTGGACAAGTTTTCGCCCGAGACCCCGGGCGACATGGCCCTGGCCGAACGCGTGAACGCGCAGGTGGAGGCCGCCCGCCCCCCTGCAGGCACAGCCCATTGAGGACGGGCCGGTGCCCTAGGACGGCGCGTTGACGACCTGCAGGAACTCCGGGTCCTGCAGGTAGCGCTCGAAATCCGTGTCCTGCAGGAACTGCGAGGGTGGTTTGCCCAGGCTGCGCGCCCTGGCCGCCGCCTGCAGCAGGCGTGCCTTGTCGCTGGTCAGCGCGTAGTAGCAGGCCAGGTTGTACATCAGCGTGCCATTGGTCTGCACCGCCGGGTCGAAGCCCGGTCCGACCAGGCTCGCCATCACGGCCTCGGCCAGGTCGCGTTCATTGGTGCGCATGGCAAAGGCCAGGGTCTGGCTGGCGATCACACCGACGTTGTAGACCTGCTTGTCGTCCCGCTGGTACTTGCCCATGGACGGATAGACCTGGGCCAGGTAGTGGCGCACCAACCGCGAGGACGAGGCGAAATCCTGCCGGCCATTGAAGTGGTTGATCAGCTGCGCATAGGCGTGGGTGATGTCCGAGGCGTTGCCCTGCACACTCTGCAGGTCCTGGGCCAGGTCCTGCGCGACCTGCAGGAACGCGGGCAGTGCGCCGGGGGAGCGCTGGGCGGCGGCGTTCGCCTCCCTCAGGGCCTGCACCGATATCTTGCGCGTGGATGCGGGCCGCGCCGGGTTGCCCACGTAGGCCATGTGGGCGCCGGACAGCACCTGTTGCAGGCTGCCGCTGCGCAGCAGCACCGACATGCCCGACGTAGGGCCTTCCAGGTCGGGCACCTGCACCACCAGCTCCAGCGGTCCCTTGCCGCCCTGCAACCGCTCGAAGGCAGCGCGGATTTCGCCCGCAGGCAGTTCGATGCGCAACTGCCTGTCCTCCTCCTCGGAGGATGCGTTCCATTGCAAGGTCAGCGCCGAAGGCAGGGCCTGCAGGGCAGGCCACAGCGCCTGCACAGGGATTTGCGGGCCCATGCCATCGTGGCGCTTGCGCGCGTCCGGGCTGCGCAGCCAGGTGTGTGCAGCGAGGCCGGCCGCCTCGCCGGGCCGCGCGGGAGCAAATTCCACCATGCCGCTCACGGCGTACGAATGCGTCGATGGCCCGGTGAACACCGGGCGCCATGCGCCGGCCTCACGGCCCGTGACCGGGCCTGGCACCGACCCGCGCGGGCGCACGACATACAGGCCGATATCCTTCTCGTAGTGCCGCAGCAGCGCCTCTTCGCCGGGGTGGTGCAAGTAGCTGCGCGGATGCACGGTGAACCAGGGGCCCGCATCCGGCAGCACAGGCGATGGGTCCCACCAGGCCATGTGGGGGAAGCGGTACTGCCCATCTTCCTTGGGAATGAAGGTCTTGAATCGGACCACCTCCCCGCCCACCTGCAGCTGGATGTAGGCATCGCCGAACCAGTACCGGCTGGGCAGGTTGCCGGGCACGCCCAGGGCCTTGAGGGCCACGCCCACGGTGGCCCCGAGCAGTTGCCCGCTGAGGCCCTCCTCCAGGTGCAGGCGGCGGCGGTCGAAGTCCACCACCTTCACGCGGGAGCGGTCCTGCCCGGTGCTGTCGAAGTCCCCCGGTTCGATCTCGGCCCAGCCCTTGCGGGCAGCCTGGTAACCCTCGAGGCAGGTGGCGTCCCAGCCCAGCTTCTCGGCCGAGTGGGTGCGCTGGCGGCAATAGGTGTCCACCTTGTCGCGCTGGCGTGTGATGTCCAGTATCCAGGCCTTGCCATTGGCCAGCAGGTAGGCCCAGGCGCTGGTCTCGTTGCGGCCGAACTCCACGTGCTCGGCGCGGTCGAGCTCGGCGAACAGTTCGGCCTTTGACAGCCGGTTGCCATCCACGGCGGGGGCATAGGCCTTGCGCCGCCGGTCACCGCTGTACACCCAGTCCATGTAGTAGTGCGGCGTGAACACCACGCCCGAGGTGTGGATCCCGCTCGGCACGCGCAGCGTGTCCTGCACCTGACCCTGCGGGCTGAACTTCCACAGGTAGCCGCCGGCGACGGCGACCAGCTGGCGCGTGCGCGGCAGCGCGAACAGGCCTTCCACCTGGCCGTGCAGCACCTTGCGCACCTCCAGGTGCTGCGAGGCCGCGGTGTTCTCGGACAGGCGGGGGTATTCGGGGGGTGGTACCGGTGGCTTGGCACCCGCAGCCAGGGGCAGCATGGCGGACACGGTCAGGAGCGCGAAGGTGCGAAGTGAGAAGCGATTCATGCAGATGGCGGTGAGGGTGCCGCCATTCTGGCCCAGGCCGCAGGCCATTCACCCCCTGTGGGCGCCGCCAAAGTTGTGCCCAATTGTGCAGAATCGGGGCCATGCAGCGCTTTGTTCCTCCTCCTTGCGACCTGCAGCCCTGGCTGGAGGGGGCTGTGGTCGTGGACAGCCCGGCAGAACTGCCGGGGTCGCAGTTCCCGGCCATGGTGGGCAGCATGCTGGTCGTCCGGCTCGAAGGCGAGGTGCTGCGTGGCGGCGCGGCGCTGCCTGCGGCGGCCTGGATCAGTGCCAGCACGGTGGCCACCGCTTATGTGCACCATGGGCGCGTGCGCGCCGTAGGGCTCATGCTGCGGCCCGAGATGGTGCCGTCGCTCCTGGCCACCGGGCGGGGCGTCGTGAACGGCGTGCGACCGATGGCGACCATGGCCGGCCCGTCCTGGGTCCTTGCCGAGCAGGCCATCCGTGCGGCGCGGGATGACGACGCCCGCATTGGCGCCTTGTGGCAATTCGTGCGCCATGAGCGTGCCACCCAGCTGCAGTGCGAAGAGCGCCTGGTGCGTGCCAGGGCCCTGCTGGACCACGCAGGCACAGGCGCGCAGGGAACTGCTTCCCGCTCCGGCGTGGGGCTCCGCCAGTTCGAGCGGCGCTTTGTCGCAGAGTGGGGTATGACGCCCAAGCAGTTCCAGGTCATCGCCCGGTTCAGCGCCACGCTGCTTCACGCGATGGACGCACCGACCGAGCCAGGCGCGCACCTCGCGGCCGACCAGGGGTACTACGACCAGTCGCACATGGCGCGCGACATGCGCAGGCTGGCAGGCCAGCCCCTGCAGGGGCTGGTGCAGGAGGCGGCCCAGAGTTCGCCCAGCGCGCACTGGCCCTTGCAGGTCGGCGCGCGGGCGCATCAGGCTGCGGTTTCGCTGCGCAGTCGCTGAGCCAGGTACAGAGGCAGCGCGAACGCCAGGCCGATGCCGAAGCAGGCCGCCACATAGGCCCAGCGCCACGCTCCCAGGCGGCGATCGCTGGCCACCCAGGCCGAGAACGCCACGGCCGCAAGGTACACGTCCACGGTGATGCTGGTGGTGAGTGCGTTGGCGGCGGCATCGCGCCAGTACACCCCGGGCGCGACGCTGCCCCCACCCTGGAAATACACCAGGTTGAAGTACCAGGGGACTGCCATGCCGGCGATGGCCAGGCAGAAGAGAAAACCGCGCAGGTGTTTTGGCTGCATACGTCAGGGCCCGCACCGAGGCGGGGATTGGGTGGGTCAAGGACCCCTGAGCGTAGGGTGGCAAGCCCTCTGGCGATAGGAAAAATGCGACATGGCCGGCCCGGCGTGTGCGGGCCCTGCGCTCACGGCGCGCGTGGCAGTGACGTGACCGCGCCGCCGTCCACTTTCTGCTCCTGGCTGCCCGGCGGACAGGCTTCGTCGGTGTAGACGGTGCGGCCGCCCTGGATGCATTTGCGCAGCTGGGGCGCAGGAGCCGATGCCGGCCCACGTGCGCCCGTGGCGGCACCCTGCGTGTTCTTCTTTTCGGGCGGCAGGGAATTCTCCCCGGGACGGCTCAGCTGGCCCCAGGTCTTCTCGATCCAGGGCCGGGCATGGGGCAGCCATTGGTCGGCATGCCACCAGGCCACGGCAGCGCCAGCGACCAGCACCACCACGGCGACGGTCCAGGCGCTGCGTTCGCGGGCGCTGCGCATGGGGCGTCAGCCCAGGTGCTGGCCCAGGATGCCGGCCAGCTCGAACATGCCCGCACTGTCCTTGCCGAACACCGCGCGCAGCTTGTCGTCGGCGACGATGGTGCGCTTGTCCTTGGGGTCCTGCAGGTTGTTCGCCTTGATGTACTCCCACAGCTTCTTCACGGCCTCGGGCCGGGCCACCGGCTCGCTGCCGATCACGGCGGCCAGCGCGGCGCTGGGAGCGGCGCCTGCTGCGGCCTTGCGCGGCGCCTTGGCGGCAGCGGTCTTGGTGGCCGCGGCCTTCTTGGCGGGCGCCTTTTTCGCGGCGGCCGTCTTGGCCGGGGCCTTGGCGGCGGCGCCGGCCGTCTTGCCGGCGAAGCCGCCTGCGGCAGTCTTGCGCGGCGGGAACTTGCTCGGCGCAAACTCGAAGTTCACCTTGCCCGCCTCCTTGTCCCAGGCCAGGAAGGCCTTGAACGCGCGGCGCGTGCGCATGGAGACGAACTTGTCCAGCAGGTCCGTCTTGCCCGTCTCCAGCAGCTTGTGCATCTGCTCGCGCTCCACGGGTTGCTGCAGGATGATCTTGCCGCTCTTGAAAGTGCAGCTCGGCGTGGGCTGGGCGGCCGTGGGCACGGCCTTGCTGCACACGTAGTTGGCGCCGTGCTCGTGCACGTCGGCGCCGCAGATCGGGCAGGGACCGAGCGATGCATCGGCGAATTCCACCAGCTCGCCCGACTCCTCGGCGTTCTTGTCGTCGCCGAAATCGAACTCGAGCTTGTAGTTGTGTGCATCGTCGTCGTACTTGATGACGATCTCGGAGGTGAAGGGCCAGCCCGCCTTGGAGCGGAATCCTTCGAGCGGCCCGATCTTCTTGTCGCGCAGCAGGGCTTCGGCCTCGGCGGTCTCGAAAGTGCGGCCCGCGGGCGACTTGCCGAAGCTGAAGCCGCAGGGTTCGCTGCCGGGCTTGCCCACGCAGGCGAAGCGGCGGTAGTTTTCCTTCACCACGCCGCCGCAGTTGGGGCAGGGCGTGGCCAGCGTGGCGTAGTCGCCCGGGATGGTGTCGCGGTCGTATTCCTTGGCCTTCTTGACCATGCGCTCGGTCATGGCGGCGATGTCGGCCATGAAGGATTCGCGGCTCAGTTGCCCCTTTTCCATCTGCGAGAGCTTGAACTCCCACTCGCCCGTGAGGTCGGCGCGGCACAGCTCCTCGACTTCCAGCCCGCGCAGCAGCGTCATGAGCTGGAAGGCCTTGGCCGTGGGGATCATCTCGCGGCCTTCGCGCAGCATGTATTTTTCGGTCAACAGGCCTTCGATGATGGCCGCGCGCGTGGCGGGCGTGCCCAGGCCCTTCTCCTGCATGGCCTCGCGCAGTTCCTCGTCGTCGATCTGCTTGCCGGCGCTTTCCATCGCGCCCAGCAGCGTGGCTTCGGAGTAGCGCGCCGGGGGCTTGGTCTTGAGGCCCTTGGGGTCCACCTGCTCGGTCTGCACCGTCTCGCCGGGCTTCACGGGCACCAGGTTCTGGCCCTTGTCGCCGTCCTTGCCGCCCTCGACCTCGTCGGCCGCTTCCTTGCCGTAGATGGCCAGCCAGCCGGGGCGGACCAGCACCTTGCCCTCGGTCTTGAAGCTGTGGCCCACGGCGGTGCTGATGCGGGTCGTCACCGTGTACTCGGCGCTCGGGAAGAACACCGCCATGAAGCGGCGCACCACCAGGTCGTACAGCTTCTGTTCGGCTTCCGACAGGCCGCTCGGCGCCTGCAGCGTGGGGATGATGGCAAAGTGATCGCTCACCTTACTGTTGTCGAAGATGCGCTTGGACGGGCGCACGTAATTGTTGGTCAGCGCCGTGCGCGCATGCGGCGCCAGGTGGCGCATGCTGCTGTCGGCCAGCATCTCGAAGGTCTGGTGCGCCACGGGCAGGTAGTCCTCGGGCAGCGCGCGCGAATCGGTACGCGGGTAGGTCAGGGCCTTGTGGCGCTCGTACAGGCTTTGTGCCAGCGCCAGAGTGGTCTTGGCCGAGTAGCCGAACTTGCCGTTGGCCTCGCGCTGCAGGCTGGTCAGGTCGAACAGCAG
>JAZKEE010000021.1:0-9079 GCA_040387235.1 Pseudomonadota bacterium | reverse complement strand
GCTGATCACGCACGACATGGGCGTGATCGCCGAGACCTGCGACCGCGTGGCCGTGCTGTACGCCGGCCGCGTGGCCGAGATCGGCCCCGTGCACGATGTCATCAACAAGCCCTCCCACCCCTACACCAGCGGCCTGATGGCCTCCATCCCCGACATGGCGGTGGACCGTGAACGCCTGAACCAGATCGACGGAGCCATGCCCCGCCTCAATGCCATCCCCAAGGGCTGCGCCTACAACCCACGCTGCCCCAAGACCTTCGACCGCTGCATGGTCGATCGCCCCGACCTGATGCCTGCCGGCTCCACCCGCGCGGCCTGCTGGCTGCACGCACCTGCCGCCGCGGAGGTGTCCGCATGAGCGCCGTGCCTTCCACCGCCACTGCCAGCTCCGGCAAGCCCCTGGTGCAGGCGCACGACCTGGCCAAGACCTTCGACGTCTCCGCTCCCTGGCTCAACCGCATGATCGAGCGCAAGCCGCGCACCCTGCTGCATGCGGTGGACGGTGTGAGCTTCGAGATCGAAAAGGGCAAGACCCTGGCCCTGGTGGGTGAGTCGGGCTGCGGCAAGAGCACCGTGGCCCGCCTGCTGGTGGGCTTGTACGAGCCCACGCGCGGCGGCCTGACCTTCGACAACCAGGATGCCCACGCCGCCTTCAAGGGCAACGACGCGCGGGCCATGCGCCGGCGCATCCAGATGATCTTTCAGGACCCCTATGCGAGCCTGAACCCGCGCTGGCTGGTCGAAGACATCATTGGCGAGCCACTGCGCGAGCACGGCCTGATCACCGACAAGGCCGAGCTCAAGCAGCGCGTGGGCGAGCTGCTGAAGTCGGTGGGCCTGTCGCCGCTGGACATGGTCAAGTACCCGCACCAGTTCTCGGGTGGGCAGCGCCAGCGCATCTCGATCGCGCGCGCCCTGGCGACCGAGCCCGAGTTCCTGGTGTGCGACGAGCCCACTTCAGCGCTCGACGTCTCGGTGCAGGCGCAGGTGCTCAACATCATGAAGGACCTGCAGCGCGAGCGGCACCTGACCTACCTGTTCATCTCGCACAACCTGGCCGTGGTGCGCCACGTGAGCGACCAGGTCGGCGTGATGTACCTGGGCCGCCTGGTGGAGCTGGCCGACAAGCACACCCTGTTCGACAATCCGCGCCACCCGTACACGCGCATGCTGCTCGACGCCATCCCCAAGATGCACGACACGGGCAAGGCGCGCACCCCTGTGCAGGGCGAAGTGCCCAACCCGCTCAATCCACCGCCGGGTTGCGCCTTCAACCCCCGCTGCCCGCATGTGAACGACCGCTGCCGCACCGAGCGCCCCCAGCTGCTGAGCATCGGCGGCATTCGCATCGCCTGCCATGCCGTGGAAGAGGGGCGCATCCAGTAAATCCTGGCCCTCTGTGCCTGTGCGACCCAGGGCTCCTTCGGGAGCCCTTTTCAATGCCACGCGGTTCCCGGTGCGGTGCGTTTCAGGGTTGCCCGGCGCCTGCAGTCAGGTGCTCGCGCAGGGTCGCGAGGATCTCGTCGGACAGGGCCGGCCGCCCCGCCGCCGTGGCGCGCGCCAGCACCAGCCCGCCGACCATGGTGGCCAGCATCTGCATGGCACGCGTGCGGCCTTCGGCACTGGGCTCTTCGCCCTGTTCCAGGCCCTCGATCACGCGCGCAAAGCGCTCGATGTTGCGCTCTATGCCCTGGGCAAACACTTCGGACAGATCGCTGCCCGCGCGCGCTGCATCCACCGCCAGGGCCGCTGCCGGACAGCCTTCCCCCGGGTGGTCACGGTGCTCGGGGGACAGGTAGCTCGTCACCCGCGCCGCAAGGCCTCCGGTGCCTGGATCCATGCCATCGAGCGGCGCAATCGACCAGTCGAAGGCGCGCGCGCAGGCCTCGCGCACCAACGCCTCCTTGTTCTCGAAGTGGCGGTACAGGCCGCCGTGTGTCAGCCCCGCGTCGCGCGTGATGTCGGCCACGCCCACGCCCGTCAGGCCGTGCTCGCGGTACAGGCGTGCCGCCGCATCCAGGATGCCCTGGCGGTTCTCTGCGGACTGCGCCTTCGAGACCTTCATGGTGGAAACCTCTTTTTGATGATGGTCGTACGCAAAATACGCCAACGCATTTATGATGACGCCCGCAATCATAAATGCGCGGTCTGCAGCGCGCACTGAACCAAGGGCATAGCGATGGTGAATGAACTCAAGGGAACACAGGAACCGGGCCTGCGTCTGCCGCGCGTGGTGATCACGGGAATGGGCCTGGTCTCGCCCCTGGGCGTCGGGGTGGAGCTGGCCTGGCGCCGCCTGCTGGCGGGTGCCTCTGGCCTGCGCCGCTTGCCCGATGCCGTGGTGGAGGGGCTGGCGGCCAAGGTCGGCGGGGCCGTGCCGACGAAGGAGCAAGACCCCGAAGGCGGCTGGGATCCCGACACGGTGGCATCCCCCAAGGACCAGCGCAAGATGGACCGCTTCATCCCCTTCGCGCTGGGCGCAGCGCAACAGGCGCTGGCGCAGGCCGGTTGGGCCCCCACGGAGGAGAAGGAGCAGCAGCGCACGGCCACCGTGGTCGCCTCGGGCATCGGGGGCTTCGGCGCCATTGCCGAGGCCGTACGCACCACCGACACGCGCGGGCCGCAGCGCCTGTCGCCGTTCACCGTGCCTTCGTTTCTGGTCAACCTGGCGGCCGGGCATGTGTCCATACGCCATGGCCTCAAAGGCCCCATCGGCGCTCCGGTGACGGCCTGCGCGGCCAGCGTGCAGGCGATCGGCGATGCGGCGCGCATGATCCGCTGCGGTGAGGCCGATATTGCCGTCTGCGGTGGAACCGAGGCCACCATCGACCGCGTGAGCCTGGGCGGCTTCGCGGCGGCCAAGGCGCTGTCCACCGGCTTTGCGGAGCATCCCGAACAGGCCTCGCGCCCATTCGACGCCGGCCGCGATGGTTTCGTGATGGGAGAGGGTGCCGGCATGCTGGTGATCGAATCGCTGGAGCATGCGCTGGCGCGCGGTGCCACGCCGCTGGCCGAGGTCGTGGGCTATGGCACTTCGGCCGATGCCCACCACATCACCTCCGGCCCGGAGGACGGCGACGGTGCACGCCGTGCGATGGAGATCGCGCTGGCCCAGGCGGGCCTGGCCGCCAGCGAGGTGCAGCATCTCAACGCCCACGCCACCTCCACCTACGTCGGCGACCGGGGCGAACTCGCTGCCATCCGCCGCGTGTTCGGCACCGGCAAGTCGGTGGCCATCGCCTCCACCAAGGCGGCGACGGGCCACCTGCTCGGGGCGGCCGGCGCCGTGGCGGCCATCTTCACCACGCTGGCCCTGCGCGACCAGATCGTGCCCGCCACGCGCAACCTCGACAATCCCGACGAACTGGCCGAAGGCCTGGACATGGTTGCCGGCGCCAGCCGCCCCATGGCGCTGGAGCATGCCATGCTCAACGGGTTCGGCTTCGGTGGAGTGAACGCGACGCTGGTGCTCAAGCGCTGGGCACCGGCAGCGGCGTAAGGTCTTGACCAGGTCCTGAAGGAAAGCCTACGCGTAGCGTTTTGCGCGCAGGTTTTCTTTCATCTGCTGCAGGATGGGTTGCAGGGGGCTGCCGATGCGCAAGGCCACGCAGGTGGCCAGCACGTCGATGATGAGCAGGTGCATGAGCCGCGAGACCATGGGGCTGTAGCGGTCGTAGCCCTCGGGGTGGTCGGCGGCCAGGTGGATCTGGCAGGTGCTGGCCAGTGGCGAGCCGCTGGCCGTGATGGCGATGGTGGTCGCGCCGTTCTTGCGCGCGATGTCGGCCGCGTCCATCAGGTCGCGCGTGCGGCCCGAGTTGGAGACGATCACCAGGCAATCGCCCGGGCCGAGCAGGGTGGCGCTCATCACCTGCATGTGGCCATCGCTCGTGGCGATGGACGTCACGCCCAGGCGAAAGAACTTGTGCTGCGCGTCCTGCGCCACGATGCCCGAATTGCCCACCCCATAGAACTCTATGCGCCGCCCGGTCTTCCAGGTGGCGGCAATTGCCTCGGCTGCGCGCTCCAGTGCCACGGTGCTCGCGGCATTGCGGTACTGCAGGAAGGCGGCCACGGCGTTGTCCACCACCTTCACCAGCACATCGCCGGTCTTGTCGTCCGCATCCACGCTGCGGTGGATGAAGGGCACGCCCTCGCTCACGCTGCCCGCCAGCTTGAGCTTGAAGTCGGCCAGCCCGTCGTAGCCCATGCTGCGGCAAAACCGTACCACGGTGGGCTTGCTCACATGGGCGCGTTCAGCCAGTTCGCGCACGGGCAGGCGCGCAAAGCTGCGTGGATCGGCCAGCACCAACTTGCCCACGCGCTGTTCGGCCGGGGCCAGGGAGGTCAGGGAGGCGGTGATGCGGTCCAGCATGTCAGCAGCCCCCACGGCCGAAGGCCGGACGGTGCCCGGTGCCGCAAGGTCCGGCAGGGGGCACAGGTGCGGGGGTGGGAGCGTGTGTGTTCATGGATGCCTGTGTGACGGGAATTGATGGTAACTGGGTTCCATCAATTTTGGTAACTGCGGTTCACCCTCGGGACGCGATTCGCACTTCTCGTTATCCCCCTGGCCCTTGGCCAGGGAGTTCACTACGATGCCTGTCATCAAATTGACACAAAACAGACGATCGTAGAAAGAGCATCCATGCAGAAACTTCTCGCGTGTACCGCACTGGCCCTGGCGGCCTCGGGCGCCATGGCCCAGGGCCAGGTCAACATCATCTGCTCGGTGCAGGCCGAATGGTGCAACCTGATGTCCACCGTCTACGCCAAGACCACGGGCACCAAGGTCAACATGACGGCCAAGGGTTCGGGCGAGGCCCTGGCCCAGCTCAATGCCGAGAAGGCCAATCCCAAGACCGATATCTGGTTCGGCGGCACGGGCGACCCGCATCTGCAGGCGGCCGAGCAGGGCCTGACGCTCGAATACAAGTCGCAGCAGCTCACGCAGCTGTACCCCTGGGCGCAGAAGCAGGCGGCGGACTCCAAATACCGCACGGTGGGCGTGTACCTGGGCCCGCTGGGCTTTGGCTACAACAAGGAGTTGCTTGCCAAGCGCAAGCTCAGTCCGCCCCAGTCCTGGGCCGACCTGCTCAAGCCCGAGTTCAAGGGCGAGGTGCAGATGGCCAACCCCGCGTCCAGCGGCACGGCCTACACCATGATCGCCACGCTGGTGCAGATCATGGGCGAGGAAAAGGCCTTCGATTACCTCAAGGCGCTGCACCCCAACATCAGTGCCTACACGCGCTCGGGCACCGCCCCGGTCAAGGCCGCGGCGCGCGGCGAAACCACGGTATCGGTGAGCTTCGTGCACGACGTGACCACCGAAGCCGTCAATGGGTTTCCCGTGGGCTCGAACACTCCTTCGGAAGGCACGGGTGCCGAGGTGGGCTCCATGAGCATCGTCAAGAACGGCCCCAACACCGAGGCCGCCAAGAAGTTCTATGAGTGGGCGCTCACGCCAGGCGGTCAGCAGTTCGGCCTGGCGGCCAAGCAGTTCCAACTGCCCAGCAACACGCAGGTACCGCGGGATCCCCGCATGACGGACCCCGCCAAGATGAAGCTCATCAACTACGACTACGCCAAGTACGGCGCCAGCGCCGAGCGCCGCCGCCTGATCGCCCGCTGGGAAAAAGACGTCCAGAACGCCGGGCGCTGATGTCGGCGCACGCTTTGCAGGCACCGCTGGCTGGCAGGCCCGCGGTCAACCAGCCGCTTTGGCTCTGGCTCGCACTGGGGCTTGTGGGCTACGCGGCGCTACCCTGGTATGCCCAGCAGGATGCCAATGGCCTCACCGTGTTGGGCCAGGTCTTCAGCCAGGCGCAGACGGGCAGCGGCCTCATGCAGGCCGCTGCCTTCGGGCGGCCGTGGCTTTGGCTGGCGCTGCTGGGCCTGGCGGTTGCCGGTGTGGGCACACTGCTGCCCGCCGGGCGCCGGCAGGGCGGATTTCTCGTGCTGGGTGGGGGGCTCGGCCTCATGTCCCTGCTGGTCAGCGGCTTTGCCATCGGCGCACGCGGCTGGGCTTTCGACTGGCTCAACACCAGCTTCGGCGAACTGGCCGTGCGCCAGCCCGGCGTGGGCTGGGGCGGCTTCGTGGTGCTCACGGCCCTGCTGGTGCTGGCATCGTTCGGCGCGGCGCGGCGCGGTTACTTCAAGGGCGACCTGTTCGTGGCGGCGGCCGTGATGGGCATCGGCAGCCTGCTGGCGCTGTTCATCGTGTTCCCGGTGCTCAAGGCATTGAGCGGCGCCTTCTTCCTGGAAGACGGCCCGTTCTCGCTGGCCGTGATGTGGGAGCGCGTGGCGCACGAGCGCAACTTCGGCCTGTCGTGCCTGGCCGGTGGCCAGCGCTGCGGCGTGGCCTGGAACACGCTGTTCCTGGGCCTCATGACGGCGGCCAGCACCACGCTGCTCGGTACCTTCATGGCGCTGATGGCCGAGCGCGCCTCGCGCCGCTACGCGCGGCCTTTGAGCATCGTGGCGCTGCTGCCCATCATCACGCCGCCCTTCGTCGTGGGGCTGGGGCTGATCCTGCTGTTCGGTCGCGCGGGCGTGTTCAACCAGTTTCTTGAATACGCCTTCGGCATCACGCCCTCGCGCTGGTTCTATGGCTGGCTTGGCGTGTGGGTGGCGCAGACCTTCGCCTTCACGCCCATTGCCTTCATGATCATGCGCGGCGTGGTGCAGGGCGTGGCGCCCAGCCTCGAAGAGGCGGCGCAGACCCTGCGCGCCAGCCCGCACCAGACCTTCATGACGGTGACGTTGCCGCTGCTCAAGCCCGGGCTGGCCAACGCCTTCCTGGTGGGCTTCATCGAGAGCATGGCCGATTTCGGCAACCCCATCGTCGTGGGCGGGCAGTTCTCGGTGCTGTCCACCGAGATCTTCTTCGCCATCGTCGGCGCGCAGTACGACCAGGGGCGAGCGGCCTCGCTGGCGTGGATCCTCACGCTGTTCGCGCTGGCGGTGTTCGCCATCCAGCGCGCGCTGCTCGGGCGGCAGAACTTCACCACCGTCTCGGGCAAGGGCGATGCAGGCATCGCCATGCCGCTGCCCACGGGCGTGCGCCGCGTGGTGCATTCGGTGGCACTGCCGTGGATGGCGTTCACGCTCATCGTCTACCTGTTCGCGCTGGCCGGCGGCTTCGTGCAGACCTGGGGGCGCGACTACACCATCACGCTCAACCACTTTCGCACCGCGTTCAACATGGAGTGGGGCGAGTTCGGCATGGTCTGGGCCGGCACGGCGTGGAACTCGTTCTTCACCACCATCAAGCTGGCCGCGCTGTCGGCACCGCTCACGGCCGCGCTGGGCATCGGCATCGCCTGGCTGCTGGCGCGCACCGAGTTCCGGGGGCAGGGGGCCTTCGAATTCTCGGCCCTGCTGGCCTTCGCCATCCCGGGCACGGTGCTGGGGGTGAGCTACATCCTGGCCTTCAACGTGCCGCCGTTCGAGCTCACGGGCACGGCGCTGATCATCGTGCTGTGCTTCATGTTCCGCAACCTGCCGGTGGGCGTGCGCGCTGGCACGGCCGCGTTCAAGCAGCTCGACCGCTCGCTCGACGAGGCTTCGCTGATGCTGCGTGCCGGCAGCGTGCAGACGCTGCGCCACGTGGTGCTGCCGCTGCTCAAGCCGGCCCTGGTGGCCGCGCTGGTCTACAGCTTCGTGCGCGCCATCACCACCGTGAGCGCCGTGATCTTCCTGGTCACGGCCGAGAACGAGCTGGCCACCACCTACATCATCGGTCGCGTGGGCAATGGCGACTATGGCGTGGCCCTGGCCTACTGCACGGTGCTGATCGTGCTGATGTCGCTGGCCATCGCCCTCATCCAGTGGCTGGTGGGCGAGCGCAAGCTCGGCCGGCGCGCAGGCGTGGCCGCCATGCCTGGCCCCGCACCCCATTGAACGCATGCCGAATGCAGAGAAATGACACCATGAACAACAGCGGCGCGGGCATCGTGTTTCGCAACATCACCAAGCGCTACGGGGCCGACGCCTCGGCGGCGCTGGCGGTCAAGGGCATCAGCTTCGAGGTGCCGCGTGGCACGCTGGCCACCATCCTGGGGCCCTCGGGCTGCGGCAAGACCACCACCCTGCGCATGATCGCGGGGCTGGAGTCACCGACTTCGGGCGAGATCTTCATTGGCGGCAAGGACGTCACCACGCTGGGCCCGGCCCAGCGCAACGTGAGCATGATGTTCCAGAGCTACGCGCTGTTCCCGCACATGAACGTGGTGGAGAACGTCTCCTACGGCCTGCGCATGTCCGGCCTGGCGAAGGACGTGGCGCGCAGCAAGGCCGTGGAGGCGCTGCGCGGCGTGGGGCTCGTGGGCTTCGACGACCGCCTGCCCAGCGAGCTTTCGGGCGGACAGCAGCAGCGCGTGGCGCTGGCGCGCGCCCTGGTGCTGGAGCCCGAGGTGCTGCTGTTCGACGAGCCGCTGTCCAACCTCGACGCGCGGCTGCGCCGCGAGATGCGCGAGGAGATCCGCGCGCTGCAGCAGCGCCTGTCGCTCACGGTGGCCTACGTCACGCACGACCAGGCCGAGGCCATGGCGGTGAGCGACCAGATCATCGTCATGGACCAGGGCCTCATCGCGCAGAGCGGCACGCCGCAGGCGCTGTACGAAACGCCGCGCACCGAGTTCGTCGCGGGTTTCATGGGTGAGGCCATGCTGTTCCCGGGCACAGCCCTGGCCGATGGTTCGGTGCAGCTCGGGCCCCTGGTGCTGCGCCCGCGCACCGCGGCCGCACCGGGCCCGGTGAAGGTGGCGGTGCGCCCCGAGGCATGGAGCATCCAGCGCCAGGGCGGGGGCCTGCTGCCTGCCACGCTGCGCAAGCGCGCCTACCTGGGCGCAGTGCACGAGTACACCTTCGACACCGCGCTCGGAAGCATCTTCGTCGCCTCGTCGGATCTGGACCATGTGCTGGCTGTGGGCGATCAGGTGCAACTAGGCCTGGGCGCACACGGCGTATCGGTGGTTGATAGTACCGGCATCTGACACGGCGATGCGGAATAATGGCGGCATGAACCAACTCGACGCCCTCAAACAGTTCACCACCGTGGTTGCCGACACCGGCGACTTCAAGC
>JAZKEE010000020.1:0-49927 GCA_040387235.1 Pseudomonadota bacterium | reverse complement strand
TGATCATCGGCGCATCGGGCGGCGTGGGCTCCATCCTCACGCAGCTGGCGTCGCGCCTGACCAGCCTCACGGTCATCGGCACCGCATCGCGCCCCGAAACGCAGGCCTGGGTGAAAGAGCTGGGCGCCCACCACGTCATCGACCACAGCAAGCCGCTGGCAGAGGAACTCAAGGCCATCGGCTTCCCCACGGTGGACTACATCGTCAGCCTGACGCAGACCGACGAGCACTTGGCGCAGATCATCGAAGCCATTGCCCCGCAAGGCCAATTCGGCCTCATCGACGACCCCAAGGCGCTGGACGTGATGCCCTTCAAGCGCAAGTCCGTCTCCATCCACTGGGAGCTGATGTTCACCCGCTCGCTGTTCGGCACCGCCGACATGGTCGGCCAGCACCACCTGCTCAACGAAGTGGCCGCCCTGGTCGATGCCGGCCTCGTGCGCACCACGCTGGCCGAGCGCTTTGGCAGCATCAACGCCGAGAACCTGAAGAAGGCGCATGCGCTGCTCGAATCGGGCAAGGCGCGCGGCAAGGTGGTGCTGGAAGGGTGGGCGTGATGGCGGCGCAACCACAGCCAACCGCGCCCCTGGTCATGTTGGCCGTTCTGCAGGCCCGGCCCGGCCAGCATGACCAACTGCGCGCCGCCTTGATGGCGCTGGTGCCCCTCACGCGCGAGGAGCCCGGGTGTATCGATTACACCCTGTTCGAGCAGGCCGATGCACCCGGCACCTTCTACATGCGCGAATCGTTCGCCGACCGGGCGGCACTGGATGCACACATCGCCGCGCCGTACTTCCAGGCGTTTGCCAAGCGCTTCGACGAGCTGCTCGATCGGCCACTGCAACTGATCTATCTGACAGCGGTGGTCTGAACCCAGGCCGCATTCGCTGCCGCCATGGCCACCGGGATTTGTGCAGCAGGTTCTCTACTTCACAAAGGACTGGTACCCTTCGCACTCTTTTTATAGGCAGGCAATCACCCATAGGGGTGGCTGACCTGCCATTCACAGGGAGTGAATGCCATGGCCACCAGCAAGCCAGAGACGAAGCCGCCTGCGCGAAAGGCAGCAGCACCGGCGAAGACCTCGCCTTCGACCGCAAAGAAAGCGCCCACCAAAGCGCCCGTGAAAACCACCACCCCCCCCACGAAGAAAGCGGCCCCCGCCAAGCCTGCTGCCACTGCTGTAAAGAAGGCGGCGCCAGCGAAAAAGGCTGCCCCCGCCAGGAAGCCCGCCGCAGCCAAGCCCGCGCTGCTGTCGGGCGACAACCCCCAGATCGCCAAGGCCGACGGCGACGCGCCCGTGCAGGCCTATATCGCCGCCATCCCCGACGACTGGCGCCGCAGCCTGTGCGCCCGGCTCGACGCACTGGTCGAGGCCAACGTGCCAGAGCTCACCAAGGCCGTGCGCTGGAACTCGCCGTTCTACGGCATCGCGGGGCAGGGCTGGTTCCTGGGCTACCACGTGTTCGCCAAGTTCATCAAGGTGAGCTTCTTCAAGGGCGCATCGCTCAAGCCCGCACCCGAAGGAGGTTCGGGCGAGGATGCGCGCTGGGTCAACATCCAGGAGGGTGGGCTGGACGAGGCGCAGATGGTGGCGTGGATCCGGCAGGCGGCGGCGCTGCCGGGGTGGGGCAAGAACTGATGGGCTGCGTGCCGTGTGGCGCACGCAGTGCGCCCCGGTATTTGCGGCGGAGCCAAAAGCCTTGGGTTGAATGACATGCAGGACCTCATCGCTGCACACCGCCATTCCTCAAGCCATCGCGCCGAACTGATGGCGAGCGAGCAGTGTGCCTGCTTCTACTGCCTGACCCGCTTCCCCGTGCAGGCCATCACGGACTGGGTCGACGGGCCGGCCAATGCCCTGCAGGGCGGGGACGGTTTCGCAGGCACTACGGCCATGTGCCCTCTGTGCGGGGTGGACGCGGTCATCGGCTCCGCATCTGGCTACCCCATGACCGCCGGATTTCTGCAGTCGATGCGCGCGCATTGGTTCGGGCTGCCGGCTGAACCTGGGCCTCCCGGTGCGCAGACCTAGCCTGCCAGTGATTTCGACGGACTTCTTTTTCCAACCAACTTCTGACTCAGTACCCTAGCCCCTGAGGCCAGGCGCTGCACTGCTGCCATGGAAGGGCCCACGGCTTGCCTCTCAGGCTGCCCCGCGCGCCGCCCGGCGCCCCTCCAGCCACTCAAAAATCCCCATGCCCGCCAGCATGGCCAGCACGAACGCCACGGCCTTGGGCTCGCCGGCGCCCAGCGACACGATGGCCGGGCCGGGGCAAAAACCTGCGATGCCCCAGCCCACGCCGAAGACCAGGCTGCCCAGCACCAGGCGCCGGTCGATCTGGCGTGCGGTGGGCAGTTGCATGGGGCCGCCCAGCACGCTGGTGCTGCGCCTGCGGGCCACGGCGAAGGCGAGCAGGCCCACCAGCACGGCGCCGCCCATCACCAGGGCCAGCGAGGGGTCCCAGGGCCCGGCCAGGTCCAGAAAGGCCAGCACCTTGCCGGGGTCGGTCATGCCCGAGATGATGAGACCCAGGCCAAACACCAGGCCGATGGCGAATTCGGAAATGCGTTGCAGCTTCATGGGGTGTTCCTTCGGTGATGGTCAGGCCAGCACATGGCGGACGAGGTACACGGTGGCAAAGCCCGCGCCCATGAAGGCCAGCGTGGCCACCAGCGAGCGTGGCGACAGGCGCGAGAGCCCGCACACCCCGTGGCCGCTGGTGCAGCCCGAGCCAAAGCGCGTGCCCACGCCCACCAGCAGGCCGGCCAGCACCACCATGCCCCAGCTGGCGTCGATGGTCACCTCGCGCGCACCCACCGCCAGTCGGTAGAGCAGGGGCGCGGCCAGCAGGCCCAACACGAAGGCCACGCGCCAGCCAACGTCTTTGCTGCGAGGGTGCAGCAGCCCGCCCAGGATGCCGCTGATGCCCAGGATGCGGCCATGCAGCAGCACTAAGGCGGCGGCCGCCAGGCCGAGGATGAGGCCGCCCGCCAGGGCCGCCCAGGGGGTGAAGTGGTTCCAGTCGATCTGCATCAGCGGGCCTCCTTGGGGGGACAGAATTGTTCGTACAGCGTCTGCATCACAGCGAGCGCCTGGGCGCTGGCGATCTGGTAGTAGATGTGCTTGCCCTCGCGGCGGGTGGTGACCAGGGCTTCGTCGCGCAGCACACCCAGTTGCTGCGACAGCGTGGGCTGGGCAATGCCCAGCAGCGCCTCCAGCTCGCCCACGCGCTGCTCGCCCTGCGACAGCTGGCACAGCAGCAACAGGCGGTCGGGGTTGGACAGCGCCTTCATCAGCCGGCAAGCGCTGTCGGCCGAGCGGCGCAGGCTCTCCAGGTCCATCGCGGCGGTGGCATTGGCCTGCATGGGTAGGGGCCTCCTTGGTTGCGATGGGTTGATCCAGGCTCTGAAATCAGTTTATCGATTTATATAATATATTTCAATAAACTATCAATATCATAGCTGATGAGGCGAGGATCCATCCCATGCGAGCGCAGCCCCTGCGGCGTGGCGCAGGCCTGTGCACAGGGTGGCGCTGGCGCCGCCTGGCCCAGCCAGGTGGGGCTCATCGGCTTCGGAGCCTGCGTCGGGTTCGCAGCGCTTCGTGCGGGCCCGCCTGGCGCAGGCGATGGGCAGGGCTACCAGGCCTTCTCGGAAAAACCCGACCACAGCTCGTTGAGGTCTGGAAACTTCCACTTGTCCGGGTCTTCTCGGGCCACGATCTTCTCGGTGCAATGGGGGTCGGCCAGATCGATGGTGGCCGGCGGGATGCGCATGTCCGACTTGGTCGAAAAGAACACCTTCACCTTCGGCGACGTCAGCGATTGCTGGCCCTGCTCGGTCACCACGCCGATGCGCCCGGAGGTCAGCCGCACCAGCGAGCCCACGGGGTAGATGCCGATGCTCTTCACAAACGCCTGGAAGAGACGCGGGTCGAAATGGCCCTTGGTCCACTCGGCCATGCGGCGCAGCGATTCCGCCGGGTCCCAGCCACGCTTGTAGGGGCGGTCGGAGGTGATGGCGTCGTAGACGTCGCAGATGGCGGTCATGCGCGCGATCAGGCTGATCTGCTCGCCCTTGAGCCTGTCGGGGTAGCCCGACCCATCCATCTTCTCGTGGTGGTGGCGGCAGGCATCGAGCACCGCAGCCTCCAGGCTGCCGCCCTCCTGCAGCATGAGGTAGCCCTGCACGGGGTGGTTTTGCACCACGGCAAACTCCTCCTCCGTGAGCTTGCCCGGCTTGTTCAGCACCGCCAGCGGAATGGCCGCCTTGCCCAGGTCGTGCAGCAGGCCCGCCATGCCGGCCACGCGCGTGTGCCCTTCATTGAGGTTGATCTGCTTTGCCAGCGCCACCATCAGGGCACACACTGCCACCGAGTGCATGTAGGTGTAGTCGTCGGCTGTCTTCAGGCGGGCCAGGCTGATCAGGGCGCCGGGGTTGCGGGTGACAGAGTCGGAGATCTCTTCGACCAGGCTGCGGGCGTTCTCCGAATTGACCGCCTTGCCCATGCGCGCCTCGCTGAACATCGAGACCATGGCCTGCTTGGCCTCGCCGCAGATGGAGGCGGCGGCCAGCAGTTCGCCTTGCATGTTGGCGGGGGCCCGGCCGCGTGCCCGCCGCGGCGGCGGGGGGGGCGAGGGCGGAGACGGCGGGTCCACCTGCAAGGGCGGCAGCTTGTCGAGCATGCCGAAATCGGTCTCCACCTGGAAGTCGGCCTCCTCGCGGGAGACGGAGCGCACACCGGACGCCACGTCCAGGCCCTTGGACGTATCGATCCAGACCTCCTCGATGGATGCGGCCTTGATGCGCGCCAGGTCCTTGGGCTCCTTGAGCACGAATTTGGCGCGCCAGAACGGATGGTCCATCCACGAACCGCTGAAATCGTGCACGTACATGCCCAAGGTGAGGTGCTGGATGCTGATGCGCTTGAGCATGGGTGTGTCCTGTGGCGACCAAGTGCCTGGCAGCGACAGGCGAGTGCAGCCCATTCTTGTCCATCGCCGGGCTGGCAACAAGCGGGCGATTGCTACTGTGGCAAAAACTCCCTCGCGGCGGTCAGAGGCTCAGCCCGCCGCTTTGACCAGCGCGCGCCCCGCAGCCCGCAGCACCTCGCCCGCGCTGTCGCCCAGCAGCAGCGAGCCACTGCTGAACGCACCGTCGACCAGCAGCGAGAGCTGCGAGGCCGCCACCTCGGGCTTCTTGAGCCCCATGCGCTTGCACAGCGCGGCCAGGCGTTTGCGCTGCTCCAGCCGGTGCGCGGCCGATATGGCGCGGGCCGGGTGGGCCGGGTCGGCAAACTCGGCCGCCACGTTGAGTTGCGGACAGCCGCGGTAGCCAGGGCGGGCCACGCGCTCGCCCACCCAGGCGAGCAGGGCGTCGAGCTCGGCTGCGGCATCGGGGGCATGCGGTGCAGCGGCCTCGTCCCACTGCTGCCAGAACTCCTTGTCCTCGCGCTCCAGGAAGGCGGCCACCAGGTCGTCCTTGGTGCGGTAGTAGCGGTACAGGCTGGTCTTGGCGATCTGCGCGCGCTCGATGATGAGGTCGATCCCCACGGCGCGCACGCCCTCGGCATAGAACAGCTGGCAGGCCGTGTCAAGGATGCGCTGCTGCACGTCGCCCATGGGCGCTGATGGTGCCGCGGCGACGGCGGTGGCTGGCGTACTGGCTGCGGTGGTCTTGCGGGCGGCGGTAGGGCTCATGGCGGCATTGTCCCATATTCCGTGTTGACACGATACAGACCTGTATGTAGCATCGCGCCACCTTAAACAAAACATACAGGTCTGTATCGTGATCGAAAACACCTCCATCGCTTCGTCTTCGTCTCCGTCCGCTGCCTCCCGCCCGGTGCTGGTCTACGGCGCCGCCGGGCACACCGGCCGCTTCGTGGTGCAAGCCCTGCGCGAACAGGGCCACGCCGTGCTGCTGGCCGGGCGCGACCTGGGCAAGCTGCAGGCCGCCTTCCCGGATGTGCCGACAACCCGGTTGCGCGTGGTGGGGCTCGGCGATGCTGCCGCGCTCACGCGCCTGCTGTCCGAGTCGTCCCTGGTCGTGAACTGTGCCGGCCCGTTTGCCGACAGCGCCCCCCAACTGCTGCAGGCCGCCCTGCAGGCCCGCGTGCACTATGTGGACGTGTCGGCCGAGCAGCCCACGGCGCGCGAGGTCTTCGGGCAGTGGAGCGAGCGCTTCGCGGCCGCCGGCATCTGCGCCGCGCCCGCCGTGGCTTTCTACGGCGCGCTGGGCGACCTGCTGGCCACCAGCGTCCTCGGTGACTGGCCCGACGCCGATGCCGTCGAGGTGCATATCGCCCTGGACAGCTGGCATCCCACCGAGGGCACGCGCAAGACCGGCCAGCGCAACGCCGGCCGCCACGTGGTGTATGCCAACGGCCAGTTCCAGGCGCCGCCCGCCGTGTCCCCGCGCAAGACCTGGGCCTTTGCCGCACCGTTCGGCGAGCAGGCCGTGGTGGGCTTTTCCAGTGCCGATGCCGTCACCATCGCCCACCACATCCGCGTGCCCGACGTGCCTGGGTGGATGAATGAGACCCCGCTCACCGAGCTTCGCGCTGCCGATACGCCCGCGCCGGTGGCGGTGGATGCCTCAGGCAGATCGGCCCAGCGCTTCCTGGTCGAGGTGGTGGTGTGCCGGGGCGGTGAAGAGCGCCGCGCCAGTGCCAGCGGGCAGGACATCTATGCCATCACCGGCCCCCTGGCGGCGCAGGCGGTGGGGCGCATCCTGGCTGCTGACGGAGGGCTTGCGGGCGCCTTGTCGGCGGGGCAACTGGGCGATGCGCGCAGCTTTTTGCAGGCGCTTGCGCCCGGGTACCTGCAGCTGGGCTTTGGCGGGTAGTGGGCCGGCGTGCTAGAAATCAATGTACTTGGCGCATCTCCATCCCAGCCAACCGAAAGCGGCGCCTGGGAGGCCGCCAAGCAACAAGATCCATGTCCAGTCGAAGGACCTTTGGCCGGCCATCCAGAGGATGGTGCCTGCAGCGATACCGAGCAGGGCACACAGGCCGGCGCGCAGACGTGGTGAATTGGTCTGCCTGATCCATCCCTTGGGGGCACCAATGCGTGGCGCCGAGCTGTCCAGCGCGACCACCGTTCCGTAAATTGCCCCCAAGGTGGCAAACAGCAGGACAAATGGGATGACTGCAGGATGGGGTGCGAGTAAGTCCGCTGACCAGCCGTGAAGCAGCATGACTGCCGCCAGCGCAAAGGCGAAAACCATCGCGAACCACGTGATGCTGAGCATTGCACGCAGCCAGCTGCGAATGTTTGCCATCGGGCGGCCATGGGAGATCGAACGCATAAGCTCAGGCAGTGCACGCACGCGCCAAGTTGATCAGGCCTCATATTAGCCCCATCCGGATCGGGTTTTGCCAGCCCCATGCGATCATCCCCGTCGATGACCACAACAGGAGTTGCAGAGTGAGCGAGATCGCCAAGGTGGAACCCCAGGCCGTGCCGCAGGCCGCTTCGGGCCTGGACGGTGTCGAGCGCGTCGTGGCCGAGCCGCTGCGCTTCAAGGCCAAGCTGGCCATCGGCGAGAACGCCTATGCCTCGCTGCGCATGGTGAACCGGGGGCGGGAGCTTTGGGACTTGCTGGGCGCGGCAGGAACGGGCGCCGCTATCGCCAAGTCCAGCTTGGTGGCCTCCGCATTCTTTGCGCCTTCCGGAGTGCTTGGCGCGCTGGGTATTGGTGCTGCGGTCACCCCGGTGGGCTGGGTTGCATTTGCGGCATTGGCTTCCGGCGGCGCTTGCTATGGCATGTATCGCTTGATGGGTAACTCCAAGGGCAGCCGGGTCATCGAGATCCCCCGCTACCTCAACACCCCGCTGGACACGCTGGGGCTGGCGCTGTTCGACCTGATCGCGCCGCTGTCGCTGCGGCTGGCCGCCTCGGCCGATGGCACGGTGGCGCCGCAGCGGCGCGCGTTCCTGGCCGCGCATCTGGTGGACGAGTGGGGGCTGGATGATCGCTTCGTCGCACAGGCCATGGCCGCCATCGCGCCCGGCCTGGCCGATGCGGTGCCGGACGAGCTGGCGCGTGAGCTCTCGGCCTTCCTGCATGCCAACCCGGACTGCAACCACAAGGTCATTGCGGCGGAGATGGGCCTCTTCCTGGCGCAGATGCTGGAGGCGGGCGGGGCGCCGCTGGCCGACCCCGAGCGGCAGTTGCTGGCCCAGGTGCAGCAGACCCTGCAGACACCGCCCCCGGGCGAAGTGGCCAAGGCCTGGACTCGGGCCAGGGAGCATGCGGGCCACTACAGTGGACAGGTGGTCGGCGTGGCCGGCAAGGCTGCCACATGGACCAAGGAACAACTGCCAACCCCCCGGCAGATGGAGGAACTCAGGATGCGTGGTACCGAACTGCCCGGACAGATTGCGGGCGCCGTGGGCAAGGCCGCCAGCTGGACCAAGGACCAGATGCCCAGTGCCCAGCAGGTGGACGAAATGAAGAAGCGCGGCGGCGAGCTGACGGGCCAGGCGGCCGAAACCTTGCGCAGCGCCACCCGCGCAGCGCAGGACGCCTTGCCCACTGCCGAACAGGTCCAGCAAGGGGCGCAGCGCACGGGCGAACTGGCCCGCAAGGGGCTCGATAGGCTCCGGGCGAAGCTCGGTCGTTGAAGGGGACATGCCCTCGCGGCCTGCCAGCGCTTGGGCGCCTGCCGGGTCAGGGCAAAGCCTGGGACTCGGGAGGTACCGCGCGCAGCATGGCTGCCGCAGCCATGGCCACGATCTGCGCGACGGCCCAGGGCCGTCATCCGGCGCCGCTACAGTGCCAAGGCAGGGACACGCCTGGAGAGGGGCGTGGTTCGTGCCGCCAGGAATGGCTGGACAAAAGCACCGAAAAATAAGGAACACCCCGATGCCCGGACCCCACCTCGACGCACCCCTGTTCATCAAGGACATCTACGAGACCCAGGTCGACACCGCCAAGACCCCGTTCTTCTACAACGACGGCGGCATGCCGGTCTACCTGGCCAAGCCGCCCGCCGATGTAACGCCCCTCACACCCGCCGCCACCGACCCGGCCCTGGCCGTGGGCAACGAGTACCTGGTGGCCGATGTGCTGGACGTCAAGTCCACGCCGCCCTGGGGCGTGGAAACGCAGCTGGGCTTTGCGGCCGGGCAGGTGGAGTTTGCGCCGTTGTGGGCCACGCGCATCATGGCGGCGGCATTTGGCATCACGCTGGTGGAGCCGGGGCAGGCCGTGCGGATCGAGAGCCCGGTCACCGCGCTGCAGCAGGTCAAGTACGAATACGGTGTCTTTGCGGGGCACTGGTCGCCCTACCAGGGCACGGGCGACGCCTTGCTCAGCGTGGTGTGCACCGATCTGGAGCACCATGATTTTCCACACGTGTTCGCCTCCACCGATCCCGCCCAGCCGCTGGTGATCTCGGTGGGGCGCTATTGGCCGGCGCTGGGCAAGATCCGCCTGGCGGACCTGTGGGTGCCGCGCGGCAGCGCCCTGTACGTGCCGCCCAAGCCTGCCAGCAGCGACCCGGCGGCGGTGATCGACCTGCACAACAACCGCAACTCGGCCAGGGCCTGCTGGGGCGATATCCGCCAGAACAGCATCACCACGCACACGCTGCTGCAGACGGAAGGTGGGTTTTTCTACTGGTACTGGAATGGAATCGCGACCGTGCACAGCCGCCCGGTCGCGGTAAGCTGAGCCCGTGCCAGGAATCGACAGAGCAATGACAATGGACATGTCCGACGTGAAGGGACTTGGCAACGACAACGACGGCGTGGTCTACAAGACCCTGCTCGAATCGACCCGCGCCATCCCCTGGAAGATCGACTGGGCCACGATGCAATTCGCCTACATCGGCCCGCAGATCGAGCCGCTTTTGGGCTGGAGCCAGGACAGCTGGCTCACGGTGGACGATTGGGCCACGCGCATGCACCCCGAGGACCGCGACTACGTGGTCAACTTCTGCGTGGCCCAATCCAAGGCCGGGGTGGACCACGAGGCCGACTACCGCGCCCTCACCAAGGACAACGGCTATGTGTGGATACGCGACGTGGTCCACGTGGTGCGCGACGCCAAGGGCGAGGTGGAGGCACTGATCGGCTTCATGTTCGACATCACCGAGCGCAAGAAGACCGAAGAAAAGCTGCTGGCACTGCAGAAGGAACTCGAAGCCCTGTCGTTCAAGGACGGGCTGACCAACATCGCCAACCGGCGCCGCTTCAATTCCACCATCGAGCTGGAGTGGGAGAGTGCGCGCAACAGCAGCAACGCACCCGTGTCGGTGCTCATGCTCGACATCGATTTCTTCAAGCAGTACAACGACCTGTATGGCCATATCCAGGGCGACGAGTGCCTGATCAACATCGCCCAGACGCTGAGCCTGGCGCTGAAGAACCCGCGCGACCTGGCAGCCCGCGTTGGCGGCGAGGAATTCATCGTCCTGCTGCCGGGCGCCGATGCCGCCGCGGCCCTCAAGGTGGCCGAGCGCTGCCAGCGCCTGATCCTGAAGCAGGCCATCGCCCACGCCCAGTCATCGCACGAGCAGCGCGTGACACTGAGCATCGGCGTGGGCACCGCCACGCCGGGCGGCTACGCCAAGCCTGCGGACTTCATCGATGCCGTGGACCAGCGGCTGTATGCGGCCAAGAAGAATGGGCGCAACCGCATCGAAGTGGTGTGACCAGGCTGGAGACACATGGGCTGCATTCTTTCTTTCAACGGACTTGACGCGGACGTGGCGCAATTGCTGGCGCTGAGTCCCGTCGAGCCGATCAGTGTATGGCGGCGGGGCGAGCCCTTGAGCTCCCGGCCGAACAGCAGATTGGCTGTGACCTCGGGAGTGGTCTTGCGGGTCAGCGATGCGGAATTCGAAGAGCTGGAGGAGCAGCAGGCGGACGCAATCCAGTTTCTCAACGACCATTGCCAGGCGTTGCAGGCCATGCGCCAGGTCGAAGGCGTGGAGTCGGCTCGTGTGGAATTCGGTATCGCCATGCGCAGCGTCATTGTCCAGTCCGACACCTTTCCCGCCGAACTGATTGCAGCCCTGGCCAAGGTGGGCTGCTCCATGGAGCTGACGCAATATCCTACCGGGCCCAAGGCCAGGAACCTGCGGCGTTACCGCAAGGCATTCCGGGCATCTGCCCCCTGAGGGATTTCGCAGCCCCGGGAGTCGGCTTCCAGTTCAGGCCAGATCGCCGGCGCAAGGCAAGTACAAGCCCTCCGCCGTCGTGATCGATCGCGCCGCCCGCACGGCCCGCGCCGTGGCAATCGCCGTCACCTCGGCTGCCATGGTCGACAGCACCATCATCCCCGGGTTCTTGCCCGAGACGCCCGTGCCCAGGGTGAAGAGCGTGTCGCCATCGGACATGGTGTGCACCGGGTTGATGCTGCGCGCCAGGCCGTCGTGCGCGGCCACGGCCAGGCGGTGGGCCTGCACCTTGGTGATGGTGGCGTCCGTCGCGATCACGCCGATGGTGGTGTTGGTGCCGGCCAGCAAGGGCTTGGGTGCCTCGCCGCGCAGCAGGGCGCGGCGCGTGTCGCGCAGGTGGCGGCCATCATCGGTGCGTGCCCCGGCGATCACCTGCGCCGTGTCAGGGTCGATCACGTCGCCCAGGGCGTTGCAGGCGATCAGCGCGCCCACGGTGACACCGTCCACAGTGACCGAGGCTGTGCCGATGCCGCCCTTCATCGCGTTGTGGATCCCGAAGATCTTGCCCACGGCCGCACCCGTGCCTGCGCCCACATTGCCCTCGGCCGGGTCGGCGCGCGATGCGGCCTCGCACGCGGCGTAGCCGGCCGCCGCATCGGGACGGATGCGCATGTCGCCCACCAGCAGGTCGAACAGCACGGCGCTGGGCACCAGCGGCAGGCGGCCCACCACCACGTCGAAGCCGATGCCGCGCTCCTCCAGCCAGCGCACCGCGCCCCCGGCCGCGTCCAGCCCCCACGAGCTGCCTCCCGCCAGCATGATGCCGTGCACCTTTTCCACCAGGTTCGACGGGTCCAACAGGTCCGTCTCGCGCGTGCCGGGCGCGGCACCGCGCACATCCACGCCGCCCACCGCGCCTTCGCGCGCCATGACCATGGTGCAGCCCGTGGGGCGGCGTGGGTCGGTGAAATGGCCCACCTCGATGCCGGGCACGCGGGTGATGCTGCCGGCGTCGTGGTTGGCTTGGTGGCTGGAATGGGAGGGGAGGGGCGAAGAGGCGCTTGTCGTTGGGGTCGTCATGGCCTGTGATTATGGGCGGTGGAATATGGGGGCGCTGCATCAGGAACTGATCGGCCTGTTTCTGGCCACGTTGTAACGGTGTGTTTGGAACGTGATGGGTATCACCCGGGCACCTGGGTCGCCGCACCACAATGGGCGGATAACACAAGAGAGAGGAAGGATCACCATGGCGACACCACCCTGGCGTCGGGCTTTGGCCTGTCTGCTGCCCGCACTGCTGGCGGGCTGGGCCTCATCCACCAGCGCCGTGCACGCACAGACCATCGCCACCGGCGCGCGGCATGGCCTGGCGCTGAAGGCCGATGGCAGCGTGCTCGCCTGGGGCGACAACCGGCTGGCGCAGCTGGGGTCCGGCAGAACTCTGTATGTGCCCACCGCGCGCGAGGTCGCCTTGCCCGCCAAGGCAGTGGCCGTGCAGGCCAGTTCCACCAGCGCCCTGGTGCTGGACGACCAGGGCAATGTCTGGAGCTGGGGCACCAACCGCCGCGGCGAACTGGGTGACGGCACCCGCACGGACCGGGCCGCGCCACGCATCGTGTTCCGCAATGCTGCCAAGATCACCATCAACGGCGGATCGTCCTCCCCCAGCTTCGTGATCGACAAGGACGGACAGCCCTGGTGGTGGGGGCCGATGTACGCCGGGGGCGAGGTGCTGGCGCCTACCCGCGCCGCGCAGGTGCCTGCGCGCCTGGTGACGGTGGGGCAGTACGGGCCCACCACCGCAGGGCTGGATGACAAGGGCGTGATCTGGGCCTGGGGGGAGTACGTGCCGTGTGCCGCCTCGACAGGGCCCAGCGGGCCGGTGGCCATGGCGGGCCTGCCGCCCATAGCGCGCTTTTACTTCCAGCTCGGGTCTGCCCGGCCCAATTTTGGGGCGGAAGTCCTGTTCACCATGGCCACTGCGGTGGACGCCGAAAACCGCGCCTGGAAATGGGGCGCCGAGAGCGGGTATGGGCCTGGAGGCATGTCCTTCGGCTTCGGGCCGCACACCTATCTGGCTCCCGTGTGCCCTCCGGTGAGGAATCCGCAGTACGACGTCACCGCGCCCTACACACCGAAGGCCCACTCCGAACTGGCGCGCTCGGGCGCGGTCATTGAGCGTTTCATCACCTCGGACTCTGCGCAGGCGCAAGCGTCCAAGGCCTACACCACGCTGGGCATCACGGCGGATGGCGAGCTGTGGCAATGGCGTGACGAGTACAACGCCCCGCCGGGCATGACGCTGCGCCACGAGGCCTCCAACGTGGCCGATGCCAGCCGCTATTCCACCCAGGAGCGTGAAGGGGCGCTGGGCCTGATCTACGTCACCAGGGACGGAAAGGTCTACGCCAAGGGCACCAACTACAACCTGCACCTGGGCATCGCCCGGGCCGAGGCGGACGGGACGGATGCGGTCTCCAGCCCGCAGAAGGTCAACCTGCCCGCCCCGGCGGCGAGCGTGCATGCCAACGGAACCGGCAACTATGCCCTGCTCAAGGACGGGACCCTGCTCGCCTGGGGTGCTGGCGCCGGCCAGCTGGACCGGTTCAGCGACATGGGCTGGTACTCAGTTCCTGAGCGGCCGTCGCAGGTGGCGCTGCCCGTTGCCATCGCCAGGATCGCCGTGGCGCAAGGCCGGTGGCTGGCTTTGGACACCGATGGCGGCGTCTGGAGTTCGGATGAATGGGGCTCCGGCCCGCAAGCCTCCGGTGTGCTGCGACCGACCATGGTCAGCCGCGCCAATGGCCTGCCCGCCGCACGGGCCATATCCTTGGGCGGTACCGCTGCCGGCTCGGGCCTGGCCAGCATTCTGGGCGTGGATGGATCGGTTTGGACCATTGGCGCCTCGGCCGGCGTGTTCCTGCCGCCGCCCGCGCCCCGGCCTGGCCTGGACGAACTGTTCTCCCAGATGCGGGTGCCCAGAAGGGTTCTGGGCCTGCCGTCCTCCATCGTGCAGGTGGCCTCGGTGGGCAGGTCATCGTATGCGCTCGATGCGTCGGGGGGCGTCTGGTTCTGGGGGCAGCATGCCTACGGCCTTGGCGGGCGTTCGGCAGCCCAGGTGGGCATTGACCTGGTGGTGAACGAGCCCTACCTGCTGCCGCTGCCGCAAAAGGCGGTGTCCATCCACACCAACGCCAATGACGAGGGGTTCTGCGCGGTCCTGGCGGATGGCTCGGCCCAGTGCTACGGCCGGATGTTCAACGAGCATGCGGGCAGGGCCTTTCGCCTGCATGCGCCCATCCAGGAGCTGACGATCGGCGTGGCGGAACTGGGCCAGGGGCTCATTGCCGAAGAGCGGGAGGGGGGCGTGCATTTCCGCTTGGCGGACGGCACCGTCTGGGCATGGGGCCGGGGCCGCTACGGGCAGTTGGGGAACGGCACGTTTGCCAATGCCGCAGAGCCCACGCCCGTGAACGACGAAGCGGGCACCGGCGACCTGGACCTGGCCCCCGCCACGCCCAAGGTGCCCACGGCCAACCGCCCGCCGTTCCGCGTGAAGACCCGCCTGGCGGGCAAGCTGCGCACGCTCTCTTTCGACGCGGATGTGTTCGGCAGCGCGGACCTGGGTTCCGGCAATGCCACCACCAACGTCTACGCCTTCGCCACCGCAGACCTGCGCACCTGGATGCAGCTGGACGGGCAGGGCCAGTGGGGCCCGCTGCGGTCGCCCGTGCCCGCCACGGCCAGCAACGTGCCGCTTGCGGGTGAAGCCCAGTCGGTGGCGCTGCCCATCCTGCCGCAGTTCGCAGGCACGGGCCTCGCCGGTGTGCGGATTTTCGTGGGGCAGGGGCGTGATGCGCAGGAGATGCTGTCAGCCAGGCGCTTGCGCGAGGTGCTGGAACTGGCGCCCGAAGACTGAGCGCAGCGCACGCACACGCTACAACGACCACCCACCCGTTCCCAGGACCACCGCATGCAACCCTGCTTCCTGCAATCCATCGCCGGCCTGCTGCTGGCGCTGACCGCCAGCGCCACGCCGGCCCAGACCATCGCCACCGGCGAACGCCATGGCCTGGCCCTCACGGCCGACGGCAGCGTGCTGGCCTGGGGCGACAACCGGCTGGGGCAACTGGGCCGGGCCCACACTCTGTATACCGAGGTGGCGCGCGAGATTCCCTTGCCCGCGAAGGCCGTGGCCGTGCAGGCCAGTGCCACCAACGCGCTGGTGCTGGATGACCAGGGCAACGTCTGGAGCTGGGGCACCAACCGCCGCGGCGAACTGGGTGACGGCACCCGCACGGACCGGGCCACGCCGCAGATCGTGTTCCGCAACGCCGCGCAGATCGTGGTCAACGGCGGGGCGTCCTCGCCCACCTTCGTGCTCGACAGGGAGGGGCAGCCATGGCAGTGGGGGCCGCTACCGGGCGGTGGCGAATCGCTGGCGCCCGTGCAGTCCGCCCAGGTGCCCGCACGGCTGGTGAAGCTGGTGCCGAGGGGAAGCACCGTCGCCGCGCTGGACGACCAGGGCGTGCTGTGGTCCTGGGGCGAGGGCGTGGCCTGCGCCGAATCGCCAGCCACAAGCGGCCCGGTGGCCATGCGCGGCCTGCCGCCCATCAAGGACTTCTGGCTTGCGTTCACCAGGCTGCGCGCATCCGGCCTTTCCGGCGCCCCCACGCCCGCCGGGGCCGGCACACCCCTGTCCGTTGTGAACGCCGTGGACAAGGATGGAAAGACCTGGAAATGGGGCTCCGAGGCGTCCTACGGTTTCATGGGCTATGGCCCTGGCGAGATCGTCCGCCATTGCCCTGCGGTGCCCACCCCGGACGTCGTTGACTGGACGCTCCCGCAGGCGCTGGTTCCGCCGTATGTGCCCGCCGACCTGGTGCGCGCTGGCGTGGTGCTCACGCGTGTCCTGGGCATGAACATGGAGCGGGCCGTGGCATCGCACAACCGCACCACGCTCGGGTTGACGCAAGAGGGCGAGCTGTGGCAATGGCGCAGCCAGGGCCCGGGCGTCAAGTTCAACCGCGAAGCCTCGGATGTGGTGGATGCAAGCAACTATTCCGCTGCGGAAGGCGATGGAACGCTGGGGTTGGTCTACGCCACCAGGGACGGCAAGGTCTACGCCAAAGGCTCCAACAGGCACCTGCATCTGGCCATCGCCAGCGGCGGGGTGGATACGGTGTCCTACCCGCAGAAGGTGCCGCTGCCAGGCCCTGCGGTGAGCGTGCATGCGCACACCAGCGGCAGCTATGCGCTGCTCAAGGACGGCCGGGTGTTCCATTGGGGCTATGGCTCGGCTCCGTACGACCCCTTCGCCGGCATCAACCACTACAGCGTGCCGCAAGGGCCCACGCAGCTGGCCATCCCCGCGCCCGTCGTGAAGCTGGCGGTGGGTGCGGGCCGCTGGATGGCCCTGGCCGTGGACGGCGAGGTCTGGAGCATCGATGCCACCGCTACCGGCAATGAATACAAGCCGGTGGAAGCGTTCCAGCGCATCCGCGTCACGCGCGCCTCCGGCCTGCCGCCCGTCAAGGACATCGTGGTGAGCGGGGCAGGTGCGCAGGCGGCCATCCTCGGGGTGGACGGAACGCTGTGGAGCGCGTCCGGGGCGGCCGTGGCCTATCCTGAAATCAGCACCCGGCCCCTGGTGTTCCTGCCGTTCCAGTTCGGCGGCCTGCCGCCCGTGCGGCAAGTGGCGATGGCTGCGGCGGCCCACTTCGCGCTCGATGAACAAGGGCGGGTCTGGTTCCGTGGCCGGCATTCCTACGGGCTGGGCGGGCGGGTGGATACCGGCTCCATCGTGGATACGGACGTACCGGCCCCCTTCGTGCGGCCTCTGCCCGGCAAGGCCGTCTCCGTGCATGCCGGCGGCGCCAGCTTCTGCGCCGTGCTGGAGGACGGCTCGGCCCAGTGCTACGGCAAGATCTTCAAGGAGCACCTGGGCATGCGCTTCACATTGCACGCGCCCATCCGGGAAGTGTCCATCGACGCCGATGGCGAGCAGGGAGGCACGGCACATTTCCGTCTTGCGGGCGGGGCTGTATGGGCCTGGGGCCGGGGCCAGTGGGGACAGTTGGGTTCCGGTGCCCACGCGCACGCCTTCGATCCCGTGCCGGTGATCGGCGAATCGGGCACCAGCGACCTGGACCTGGAGCCGACCTCGCAGGACGCGGCTGCCGCGGCGCACCCGCCGTTCCGCGTGAAGATGCAGCTGGCTGGGAACCTGCGCGCGCTGTCCCTGCGCGGCGATGTCTTCGGCAGCACGGGTACGCCTGTCGACAGCAACGTCTACGCCATGGCCGTGCCCGCCAGTGGTGCTTCCGGCGCCTGGGTGCAGCTCGATGCCCAGGGCCAGTGGGGGCCGCTGCGCTGGCCGGTGCCCGCAGTGGCAAGCAACGTCCAGCTCACCGGTGAGTCCCAGTCGGTGCCGTTGGCCAAGATCCTGCAGCAGTTTCCGGGGAC
The DNA here is from genome assembly GCA_040387235.1 of Pseudomonadota bacterium. GTDB lineage: Bacteria > Pseudomonadota > Gammaproteobacteria > Burkholderiales > Burkholderiaceae_C > Acidovorax. Next base: position 32,331 of record JAZKEE010000020.1, on the reverse strand, counting down.
GGGGCTTGAAGGACTGCGCGTCTACGTCGGCTATGGGCGCAACGTGGACGAGATGCTGGCCGCCCGGCGTTTCCGCGCGGTGCTGGACTTGGCTGCGGACCCCTGCCCCGAGAACCTGTGCGCCCCGGCCTATCCCTGACGACACCGGTCAAGCCTGACCCATCCCGTGAGGGTGGGGCGCTGCCAGACGGTGCGACGTAGCATGGTTTCTGAACGCGCCCCAACGATCTGTGACGGCGCCGTGGCGCGTGACGTTCGTGACCGACGGGCGTTGCGCCCGACAAAGAGAGGAAGGGAAGATCACCATGACGACACCACCACCATGGCGTCGGGCGTCGGGCTGCCTGTTGTTTGCGCTGCTGGCGGGCCTGGGCCTGCCGGGCACCGCAGGGGCCCAGACCATCGCCACCGGCGCGCGCCATGGCCTGGCGCTGCAGGCCGACGGCAGCGTACTCGCCTGGGGTGACAACCGCCTGGCCCAGTTGGGCCAGGGCAAGACGATCTACGCCAGCACGGCCCGTGAGATTCCGCTGCCGGCCAGGGCCACCGCCGTGCGCACCAGCAGGACCACCGCCCTGGTGCTGGACGAGCAGGGCCAGGTGTGGAGCTGGGGTACCAATGCCAGGGGGCAGCTGGGGGACGGAACGCGTGCCGACCGGGCCACGCCCCAGGTGGTCTTTCGGGGCGCGGTGCACCTCGTCAACGGGGGCGACGCCGCTCCCTCGTTCCTGATCGACAAGGACGGCCAGCCCTGGTGGTGGGGGCCGCTGCCGTCCGGGGTGGATGCCTCAGTGCCCGTGCGCGCGGCACAGGTGCCGGCCCGGCTCCAGCGCATCGAGTACCAGGCGGGCACGATGGCTGCGCTGGACGAGCAGGGCGTGGTGTGGTCCTGGGGCGCAGGTGCGGCCTGTGCGGGCGGTGTTGCGGCCATGGCGCCGGTGGCCCTGCGTGGCGTGCCGCCCATCGTGGATTTCATCCACGAGGCCCAGGGTCCGATCGCCAGCCTTGGCCCAGGCATTCCAGCGAAAGGCCCCGTTTCCCGCATCACGGCCAGGGACGCCGATGGCCGCCTGTGGGTCTGGGGCACGGATCCCTTGTTCTTCCCTCCGGACGGCCTACCCCCTGCGCAGCTTAACCATTGCCCCGCAGAGCGGTGGGCAGAGGCTCACGACCCGTTCGCTGCCCGCGACCGCATCCGCCCGGACATGGAGAAGGCCGGCGTGAAACTGCAAAAGGTGGTTCCTGGCCGCGACATTTCCCTGGGATGGACCGCCGAGGGCGATCTCTGGCGCTGGCGCTACGTCCCCACGGTCGAGATTCCCGGTGGCCCCCTCCTGGCGGTGGAGCGTGCCGCCTCCGGTGTGGTGGATGCCAGCGGCAACAACACCGCGCTGACCGGCCTGCTGCCGGTCCTGATGTACATCACGCGCGATGGCAAGCTCCACGCCATGGGGTCCAACACCAGCCTGCACCTGGCAATGGCCGACGATGCGGCCGGTGGGACTGGATCGGTTGCCAGCCCGCTCAAGGTGTCCCTGCCTTCCCCTGCAACCAGCGTGCACGCGAGCGAGGCGGGCAGCTACGCGCTGCTGGCGGACGGCCGGATCTTCCGCTGGGGCCTGGGCACCGCACAGTACGAACACGATCCCAGCTTTCAGGGCAGCAGCAGTGCTCAGACATCCACGCAGATTCCCTTGGGGGCCCCGGTCACCCGGCTGGCGGCCGCGCAGGGCCAGTGGCTCGCAGTGGATGCCGATGGCAAGGTCTGGAGCTCCGGGGGCTGGGGTTTTCAACCCGTCCCGCACAGCCGTCCGATGGTGGTGGGCGGTACCACGGACATGCCACGTGCGCGCAGCGCCTCCGTGGGTGGCAATGGGCATGGCGCCATCCTCGGTGTGGATGGATCGGTCTGGACCATTGGCGGCAGCAGCACAATTCTCCCTGCGCCCCAGGGCTCCAGCGTCCATGGGGCCACGGTCTGGTCCTGGGCACCCCGCAAGGTGGAAGGGCTGCCCAACACCATCGCGCAGGTAGCGACGGTCGACGGGACCTACGGTGCCTCGGTTGCGCTGGAGGCGTCCGGGGTCGCATGGTTCTGGGGTGCGCGGCACATGCACGGGATTTCCGGGCAGGACAGTGCAACGCTCTCCAGGGACCAGTGGATCGCAGTCACTCCCATCGTGCTGCCGCTGCCGCAAAAGGCCATTTCCATCCATGCCGGCGATTTCAATGTCTGTGCCGTGTTGCAGGATGGCTCTGCGCAATGCTACGGCAAGCTGTTCAACGAGCACCGGGGGCAGCGCCTGCAGTTGCACGCGCCCATCCGGGAAATAACCATGGGGGTGGACGAGGACCGGTCCGGCACCGTGGCGACAGCCCAGCGGGGTGGCACGGTCCACCTGCGCCTGGCGGACGGCACGGTGTGGGCCATGGGCCAGGGCCGTCAGGGGCAACTGGGATCCGGCACCTACGCCAGTGCGGCGGAGCCCGTCCCCGTGGTCAATGAAGCCGGCACCGGGGATCTGGACCTGGACCCTGCGGTGCCGAATGCGGCGGCTGCGAATCGCCCGCCGTTCAGGGTGAAGGCGCGGCTGTCGGGCAATCTGCGCAGCCTGTCGTTCACGGGCGATGTGTTTGGCAGCGCGGCCACCCCGCCGGGCGCGAATGTGTATGCCCTGGCATCCGCCGGGCCCCCGGGCCAGGGCGTCTGGGTGCAACTCGATGCGCAGGGCACCTGGGGCCCGCTGCGCTGGCCGGTGCCTGCATTCGCCAGCGGCGTCCAACTGACCGGCGAGGCACAGTCGGTACCGCTGAAAATCCTGCCGCCGCTGCTGCAAGGCACCGATCTCACGGGCCTGCGCCTGTACATCGGCTACGGGCGCGATGTCGACGAGATGCTGGCAGCCCGGCGCTTTCGCGAGGTGCTGGAGCTGGGGCCCGACGCGCCTGACTATTGACGGGCGGGCATGCCAACTTTTGTTGGACAGGGTCGTGGGGCCTAGGAGATGCTCCCGGTCAGGCGCTTTCGCCAGATGCAGGCACCGGCACCGGAGGATTGACCGCCTTCACCTTCCCGCCGGGAGCGCAGACCATGCACTTGTCCATCCGTTCCTTCGCACTGGTTGCCACCGGCATGGCCTTGCTGCTGGGCCTGTGGGGTGTTGCAGCGCAGGCCCAGACCCTGGCCAGCGGCGCGCGCCATGCACTGGCCCTCACGCACGACGGGCGTGTGCTGGCCTGGGGTGACAACCGGCTGGCGCAGCTGGGTCAGGGCAAGACGGCCTATGCCGCCAGCGCGCGTGAGATCGCCATGCCGGCCCGCATGGTGGGCGTGCGCGCCGGCCTGAACGGCGTGCTGGCGCTGGACGAACAGGGCAGCGTCTGGAGCTGGGGCACCAACCGCCAGGGGCAGCTGGGGGACGGCACGCGCGCGGACCGGGGTACGCCCCGCATCGTCTTTCGCGGTGCCGCCGCCATCGTCAACGGCGACGAGCGCGGGCCCTCGTTCGCCATCGATGCCGAGGGCCAGCCCTGGTGGTGGGGGCCGCTGCCCTCGGGCAAGCTGGCGCTGCTGCCCGAGCGCGCCGCCCGGGTGCCCGCGCGGCTCACCCGCATCCAGCAGGCTGCCAACACCACGGTGGCGCTCGACGACCAGGGCACGGTCTGGTCCTGGGGGGAGGGCGTGGCCTGTGCTGCGGACGCCGGCCCTCGCGGCCCCGAAGCCGTGGCCGGCCTGCCGCCCATCGCAGACCTGGTGCTGCAGGCCTATGCCCCGCCACGCGACAAACCGCTGCCCGACATGGGGGCCTTGTTCGACTGGAACCGTGGTGCCCAGGCCCCGCCGCGCTGGCATGGCCCGGCCTCCCTGGTGCAGGCCGTGGACCGCGATGGCGCGCAATGGCAGTGGGGCGAATCGCCCGTGGATCCCGATGCGGGCCGCATGCCCCAGACCCGCGTGCGCCAGTGCCCGCCCGGGCGCATGGACGCCACCTACAGCGCCCTGCAGCTGCGTGGCTACCGCCACCCCGACCTGGCGGCGCAGGGCGTGCAGATCGTGCGCATGCTCGATGGCGATGTGCCCTACCTGGGCCTCACGGCCGAGGGCGAGCTGTGGCAGTGGGACTATCTGATCGAGGCCCACCCGCGCGACGGGCGCATCACGCTGCGCCGCGTGGCCAGCGGTGTGGCCGACGCCAGCGCATTTGCCAGCCAGGGCAACCCCCGCCGCACAGGCCTGCTGTACATCACGCGCGACGGCAGGCTCTACGGCCAGGGCGCGAACACCAGCCTGCACCTGGCCAGCGGGGACGGGGAGCTGGACTTTTCCGCCAGCCCACGCGCCGTGCCGCTGCCGGGGAGCGCGGCCAGTGTGCACACCCGGCCCTACGGCAGCTATGCGCTGCTGCGCGACGGTCGCCTGTTCCGCTGGGGGCTGGGGGCGTGGACATCGGACCCGTACACCCATTTCGAAGGCGGCGTCTTCCCGCAGGACCCCGTGCACGAAGCGGTGCCCGCGCGGCTGCTGCGGCTGGCCACCTCGCACCACCGTTGGCTGGCGGTGGACGAAGAGGGCCGGGTCTGGAGTTCGGACGGCTGGGGCGCCGCGGCGCGCCCGCGCGCCGAGTCCAGCCGCCCCGCGCTGGTCTACAGCCAGGGCTGCATGCCCGCCATGCGAGACGTGGCCATGGGTGGCCACGACCATGCGGCCCTGCTGGCGGCGGATGGTTCGGTCTGGGATCTCAGCGGCGAGCCGGGAGTGCCGGTCAAGGTGCAGGGCCTGCCCGGGCCCATCCGGCAGATTGCCGCCATGGGCAGTCGCAGCCTGCATGCGACCTATGCGCTCGATGCGCAGGGCACCGTCTGGTACTGGGGCATGCGTCAGCGTTACGGCACCACCGGGCCCAGGCCAAAGCGCTTCTGGGGTGGGCCCATCAAGGAGCCGACCGCACTGCTGCTGCCCGGCAAGGCTGTGGCCATCCATGCCAACGACCACAGCCTGTGCGCCATCCTGCAGGACGGCTCGGCCCAGTGCATCGGCAAGATCTTCAAGGAGCATGAGGGCGTGCGCTTTGTGCTGCACGCGCCGATCCGCGAGCTGTCCTTCGGTGTGGATGGCATGGACGACCCCGAGTACATGGACCAGCGGGGCGTGGAACACTTCGGCAGCGTGCATTTCCGGCTGGCCGATGGCACGGTCTGGGCCTGGGGGCGCGGCCGGCACGGGCAACTGGGCAACGGCACTTACGCCAGCACAGCAACGCCCACCCCGGTGGCCAATGAGGCCGGCACGGGCGACCTGGACCTGGAGCCCTCGGGCGCCAACGCACGCGCTCCTGTGCGACCGCCGTTCCGGCTGCAGGCCTCGCTGCGCGGCAACCCGCGTGCCGTTTCACTCGGGGTGCAGGTTGTCGGCCGCACGCCCGGGGCTGGGCCCGCTTGCGGCCGCCCCTGCCGGCTGTATGCCATGCTGGCCAGCGGCACCGCGCCGGGGCCGGGCGACCCTGCACAGCAGGGCACCTGGGTGGCGCTGGACGGCCAGGGCCGCTGGGGCCCCGGGGAGGAATACCGCTGGCCCGTGCCCTCTGCCGATGGGCAGGGCGTGCCGCCGCTCGAGCGCCAGTCCGTGCGCCTGCGCCTGCTGCGCGGCGAAGACGGCCCCGCGCCGGCCGGCATGCGCCTGTACCTGGGTTACGGGCGCGATGTGCAGGAAATGCGCGCGGCACGGCGCTGGCGCGAGGTGCTGGAACTGGCGCCCGAGGACGTGGCCGAGGCGCAGGCGATTGGGGGATTGAACTGAGCCGGCCCGGTGCGCGGGTTCCGGCTGCACCCCGTCAGAACAGCGTGTAGTAGCTGTCGTAGCTGCGCAGCCAGAGGTTGGGTTGCCGCGATTCGTGGTCGAAATGGAGCTGCAGCAGGTTGGCACGCGGCAGGGCGCTGTCTACCACCAGCTCCTTGTCGTTGGCGGCTTCCTCCACCTCGCTGAAGGCCAGCCGCTGCAGCACGTGGGTGAAGGCGGCTTCGGCGTTGCGGGGGCGGTAGTCCTCGTCCAGCAGCAGCAAGGGCTTGCCGAGGTACTCCTGGTGCAGCCAGTACCACACGCCCTCGTTGGTCGCGCCCGGCCTGGGGGCCGTCTGCGGCGTTGCCCGCGCTTGCAAGGTGTATGCCTTGCTGCGCACGGGCGCCTTGCATCCAGCCCCCAGGCCGGGCAACGCGATCCCCGAAATTGGTGTTAACAGGCCCTAATTGGCCACCGGCTCGATGCGTGTCACCACATAGGCGCCGGCCTGCTGCTCGGCGCGAAAGCGCACCTTGGCACCGGGCTTGACCTGCGCGGCCTGGGCCGGATCGGTGACCCGGAACACCATGGTCATGGGCGGCATGTCCAGGTTGCGGATGGGGCCGTGGCGCAGCGTGACCTTGGCGCTGGCGGCGTCCCAGCGCACGACCTCGCCTTCGCTCAGGTCCGCGGTGGCAGCGGCAGGGGCGGCATGGCTGCCGTGGTCTTCGCCATGGTCATGGTCGTCGCCTGCGAAGGCGGTTGCAGCGCTGAAAAGGAGTGTGGTGGCGAGCAGGGCGATGCGCAGTGGGTGGGTGGTGTGGTGGGTCATGTCGATGCCTTCTGATTTCCGGAGTAGTTCTTGAAAACGCGGGTGCTGCCATTGCGTGCGACCAGCAGCACGGCGTAGCTGTCCTTGCGGCCGCCGTAGGCGGGGCCGTCCATGCCGGGCGAGCCGATGGGCATGCCCGGAACGGCCAGGCCCAGGGCGTCGGGCTTTTGCTGCAGCAGGGCGCGCACATCGCTGGCGGGCACATGGCCTTCGACCAGGTAGCCGCCGACCAGTGCCGTGTGGCACGACCCCAGCTTTTGCGGCAAGCCCAGGCGCGCGCGCACGGCGTTGTTGCCGGTGTCGTGCACCTTCACGGCAAAGCCGTTGGCCTGCATGTGGTCCACCCAGTCCTGGCAGCAGCCGCAGTTCGGGTCTTTCCAGACCTCGACCTGCGCGGGGGCGGCTGCCCCTGCTGCCATCGGCAGTGCGGTTGCGGCGAGCATGGCCAGCCAGGCGCGACGGGTGCTGGCGGTTGGTGTGTGGGTCATGGGGTGTCCTTTCTCTTGCAGGGTCAGCCCTTGCGGGGGACGACGTTGATGGTGCCCACCATGCCGGCCTGGTAGTGGCCGGGGATCAGGCAGGCAAAGTCGAAGCGGCCCGCGCGGTTGAACTGCCAGACGATCTGGCCGCGCTTGCCGGCGGCCACGTGGGCCATGTAGGGCTCGTCGTGCTCCATGCCGGGGTGTTTGGCCATCATGTCGGCATGCCGGGCCAGGGTTGCCTGGGTGCCGAGCACGATCTCGTGCAGCAACTGGCCCTGGTTGTGCACCACCAGGCGCACGGTCTCGCCTTCGCGCACCTCGATGTGGGCGGGGGCAAAGCGCATGTCGTCGTCCATGCGCAGGGTGATGGTGCGCTGCACGGCCTTGGGGTGGCCGGCAATGCCCCAGTCCTGCTGCTCGGCGGGCAGGGCGGCCTTGGGCACGGGCGCGTGGGGCGCATCGCCGTGGGCCCAGGCGGCGCCGGTGCCGGCCAGCAGGGTGGCGGTGGCGACGAGGTGCAGGGCCAGGCGGTTCAATGGTCGGGTGTTGATCATGGTGTGTCCTTGGGTGGGGATCAATGCTGGTGGTGGCCGCCGGTCGCGGCGGGCTTGCGTGCGCGGGCGGCGTCGGGCGCGGTGCCCGGCGTGGTGGCCCGTGGCGGGGCCGGCATGGCGGCCGGCGTGCCCTGCCATTCGTAGGCCTGGGTGCCGGGCGGCTGGGCGTAGTGGCCGGGGTCGCGGTAGTCGCCCGCGGCCTGGTTGGCACGCACCTTGAAGGTGGTGAACATGCCGCCCATCTCCAATGGGCCGTAGGGGCCGGTACCGGTCATCATGGGAAAGGTGTTGTCGGGCAGCGGCATCTCCATGGCGCCCATGTCGGCCATGCCGCGCTCGCCCATCACCATGTAGTCGGGCACGATCTTCTGGATCTTGCCGACCAGCCCCTTGTGGTCCACGCCGATCATGGTGGGCACGTCGTGACCCATGGCGCCCATGGTGTGGTGGCTCTTGTGGCAGTGAAAGGCCCAGTCCCCGGGCTCGTCGGCGACCAGCTCCACCTGGCGCATCTGGCCCACGGCCACGTCGGTGGTCACCTCGGGCCAGCGCGCGCCCTTGGGCACGGGGCCGCCGTCGGTGCCGGTCACCTCGAACTCGTGGCCGTGGATGTGGATGGGGTGGTTGGTCATGGTGAGGTTGCCCACGCGGATGCGCACGCGCTCGCCCTGGCGCGCCACCAGCGGGCTGATGGCCGGGAAGGCCCGGCTGTTCCAGCACCAGATGTTGTGGTCCAGCATGGTGTTGACCTTGGGCGTGCGCGCGCCCGGCTCCACGTCGAAGGCGTTGAGCAGAAAGGCGTAGTCGCGCTGCACCGTGGCGATGTGCGGGTGTGCGGCCTTGGGGTGGGTGATCCACAGGCCCATCATGCCCATGGCCATCTGCACCATTTCGTCGGCATGCGGGTGGTACATGAAGGTGCCGGGACGGCGTGCCACGAACTCGTAGACGAAGGTCTTGCCCGGCTGGATGGCAGGCTGGTTCAGGCCACCGATGCCATCCATGCCATTGGGCAGGCGCTGGCCGTGCCAGTGCACGGTGGTGTGCTCGGGCAGGCGGTTGGTGACGAAGATGCGCACGCGGTCGCCCTCCACCACCTCGATGGTGGGGCCGGGGCTCTGCCCGTTGTAGCCCCACATGTTGACCAGGAAGCCGGGCGCGACCTCGCGCACCACGGGCTCGGCCACCAGATGGAACTCTTTGACCCCGGCGTTCATGCGCCAGGGCGCGGTCCAGCCGTTGAGCGTGACCACGGGGTGGTACGGCCGCCCGGTGGGCGGGTGCAGCGGGGGGGCGGTGTCGGCGCTGGCCTGCAGGGCAGGCTCGGGCAGCGCCGCCAGGGCCACGCGGCTGACGGCGGCGGTGGCCACGGCCGTGGCGGCGCCTGCCGTGAAGAAATGGCGTCTTTGCATGTCAGTGGCCTTGTGGGGTGGATGGGGTGGCGGCGCCAGCGGCAAGGCCCTGCAGGGCGCCCGGCGAGGTGCCTGTGAGGGCCAGTTGCAGATCGGTCTCGGCCAGCCAGAAGTCGCGCTGCGCCTCGATGGCGCCGGCCACTGCCTCTGTGCTGGTGCGCGCCTCGGCCAGCAGCTCCCAGACGCTGGCGAGCATGCCGTTGTAACGCAGCGTGGTCTCGCCCGCGATGAGCTGGCGCAGCGGCACGACCTCATCGCGCTGCTGGCGCGCCAGGTCGAGCGCGGTGCGGTAGGTGAGCCAGGCGCTGCGCACCTCGCTGCGGGCACGCACGGCGGTGTCCTGCAGCGTGGCGGCGCTCTGCTCCACGCGCGCCTGGGCCCGGGTGCGCGCGGCGCCGCCCCAGTCGAACAGGGGCAGCGGCACATCGAGCTCCCAGCCGCGCGTGGTCTCGCGGTGGCCGCTCTCGCGCTCGGTGGCGGTGTTGCGCTGGTAGGCGATGCCGATGTCGCCGAACACGGCGCCCGCGCGGGCCCAGCCCTGCTGGCGCGCCTCGGTGTCGAACTGGCGGCGCGCGGCCTGCACGTCCAGGCGTTCGCTCAGGGCGGTGGCTTCGATACCGTCCGCGGGCAATGCCGTGGCGGGCAGCGCAGGCAATTGCCCGGCCAACCGGTACTGGGCCTGTGTGCCCCACAGGCCCATGCTGCGGCTGAGCTGCTCGCGCGCGGTGGCGGCGGCCAGGCGCGCGCGGGCGCGCTGGGCATTCGCTTCCTGCAGCACGGCCTGTTCGCGCGCATGCTGCAGGCGGCTGAAATTGCCCACGCGGGCCATGCGGCGCGCCAGCTCGGCGCCGGCCTCGGCGGCCTCCACCATGCGTTCGTGCGTGGCGGCCACCTGCTCGGCGGCCACGGCGCGCAGCCAGGCGCGGCGCGTGTCGGCGGCCAGGGCCACCACGTCCTGCGCGGCCTGCAGCGTGGCCACCTGCATGCGCTCGGCCTGGCGCTCCATGCGCCAGGGCAGGGTGACCAGGTCCAGCAGGCTGAAGGCCAGGGTGCGCTCGATCTCGCGCTCGTGGCTGTTGGTCAGCCGCGCGATCGAGAACTGCGGGTTGGGCAGGGTGATGGCCTGCACGCGCTCGGCATCGGCCACGCCCAGCGCGGCCAGGCGGGCCTGCAGGCCGGGGTTGTGGAGCAGGGCGATGCGCACGGCAGCGTCCTGCGTGAGCGGTTGGGCCAGCCAGCCATCGATGGCCTGGCGTGCCTTGTCGCGCGCGGCCGGGTCTGCGGTGGGCAAAGCTGCATCGGCAATGCCGGTGCGGCCCTGGGTAAGGGCCTGCACGTCGCCGCGCAGGCCGTCGGGCGAGACGCTGGCGCAGCCGGTGAGCAAGGCGGCCAGGGCCAGGGCTGGCCAGCGGTGGCACGGGTGTGTGGCCGTGCTCATGGCTTGTGGCCCTGGTGGTGGGCCGCCGGGGCAGCTCCCTGGCCGGTCTCCCAGCGCACGATGTCGGCGTGGCCGCGCGGGAAGGCGGCCACGGCCTCATGGGCGGCGCGCCAGTCGGCCAGCGGCGCGTCGGCCCCCGGCAGTGGCGGTTGCACCTGCAGGGGGGTGTAGGCCGGCGGGGCCAGGGGTGATTGCGGGTCTTGTGGTGTGGCCGCCGGGGCCGGGCCTGCAGCGGCGGAAGGCGGCTGTGCACCGGCCATTGCGGGCAACAACACGGCCAGCCACGCCAGGGGGCGTAGCAAGGGCCAGCGAAGAACGAAGAAGTCGCGCATGGTGCGGTCTCCAGAAAAAAGGGAGTGGAACGCCGCTGCGGCCTGCGGTGCATGCGCCGTGGGCGGGCTCAAGGCGGGCGCTGTTCAGTAGAGGCGCGGGGCGAATTGCAATCCCAGGCGCCACGGCAACGGCGCGCAAGGGCGACGGGGTTGGCTGCTTGGGGGTTGCCAGGCGCTCCCGCACAGGCCCGAACGGCCCAGGGGATGCTCGAGCGTCAGGCGATGGGTGGCTTGATGGCCAGCGCGGCGGTGGCGCTGTCGAACGGCGTGGCGGACGCAGGAGCGGCGCCGGCCAGCAGCGGCAGGGGCGCGGCCGGCATGGCCGGTGGCTCCATCAGGGCCGTGTGGCAGATCTCGCAGGCGGTGCAGTTGGCATGCTGGCTGTGCGCGGCGCAGCCGGTGCTGCCAGGCGCACTGCCATCGCAGGCCAGGGAGGCGGCATCGGAGGGCGCATGCTGACCACCATGCATGCTGCCATGGCCAGCAGCGTGGTCTGCGTCGGTTGCGGACGCATGGTCGTCGTGCTGCCCATGGTGCTGGGCCGCAACCGGAGCCTGCGCCACAGCCGCTGGCGCTGGGTGCTGCATGGGCACCATGCCTGCGGCCATGGCGGTGCCCACCAGGCCCCGAAGGACCAGCACCACCATCAGCAGATAGAACAGGGGGCCGCGACGCATGCCGTAATGATAAGACCTTCGGCCCGGGAGTTCCGCAAGCGCCGCCGCGTCGCATGGTTTACCCGCAAACCCGCCGCGAACACCCCATCAGGGGTACGATGTATCCAGATGTTTTTTTGGCCGCCGCCGGCTGACCGCCTGCCCGTCCTTCCTCTTTCGCGAAAGGCCCCATGCGTGCTTTGCCGCCGTTGGCTACGGGCTCCCTGTCCGCCAGGATACGGCTGCTGATCCTGGTGGCCACGCTGCCCGCCCTGGCGCTGGTGGCCTACCAGGCACAGGCCAACCGCGAAGAGTCGGTGGCCGCGGCGCGCGAGAATGCGCTGCTGCTCACCCGCAGCATGGCCTACAGCCAGCAGCGCTTGATCGACACCACCCGGGCATTCCTGCAGCAACTGGTTTCGACCCGGCGGGCGCAGCAGCTCGATGCCCCCGACTGCCCGCAGTACCTGGCGGAGGTGCTTGCACTCAACGCCACCTACATCAATATCGGCCTGCCCCGCGCCGACGGGGATTTGCGCTGCAGTGCCGTGCCGCCCCGATTGCCGGTGAACCTGACCGACCAGCCCCACTTCCTGCGGGCCATCGTGGCGCGCGAGTTTTCGGTGGGCAGCTTCCAGGTGGACCCGGCAGTCGGCCTGGCCAGCGTGAGTTTTGCGCACCCGTTGATCGACCCCGAGACCCGTGCAGTGCTTGGCGCGGCGGTGGCCGTGGTGTCGCTCGACTGGTGGAGCCGCCGCCTGCACGAGCTGGGCCTGCCCGAAGGGGCCGTGGCCCGCGTGCTCGGCCCCGATGGCCGGGTGATCGCCCGCTTTCCGCCCGATGCGCAGGAACTTGGCACCCAGCCCGACCTGCCCCAGCCGGGGGCTGGTGCCCAGGCCCTGCAGGGCGGCGCCAGCCTGCTGGAGACCGAGGGCGGCTCCCGCTACATCGAGGTGGCGCGGCCCCTGGTCGAATCCCAGGGCAGGCCGGTGGCCAGCATGCGGCTGTCGGTGCCGCTGGACGCGCTGCATGCGCGGATCACGCGGCAGATGTGGCGCGACATCGGCTTCTTGCTGCTCGGGTTGCTGGCCTCGTTCGTGCTGGCGCACGAAGGCGTGCGCCGTGGCGTGGGCAAGCCGCTGGCGCGGCTGCTGCGGGCCACCGACCAGCTCGCCCAGGGCCAGCAGGTGGCTGCGGTGCCCGAGACCGGCTTTCGCGAGCTTGCCCAGCTGGCCCAGCGCTTCAACCGCATGGCCCAGGCCCGCCAGCAGGCCGAGGGCGAGCTGCGCCACAGCGAGGAGAACCTGGCCATCACCCTGGACTCCATTGGCGACGCAGTGGTGGCCACCGACGCCGCGGGGCAGGTGGTGCGCATGAACGGCGTGGCCGAGCAGATGACCGGCTGGTCCCTGCGCGAGGCGCGGGGGCGGCCCCTGACGGATGTGTTTCGCATCGTCAACGCGCGCACCCGCGAGCCATCGAAGGACCCGGTGCAACTGGTCATGGCCAGCGGCCAGGTGGTGGAGCTCTCCAACCACACCACGCTGATCGCCCGGGGGGGCACCGAATACCAGATCGCCGACAGCGCGGCCCCGATCCGCAATGCCGCGGGCGAGATCACCGGGGTGGTGCTGGTGTTCAGCGACGTGACCGAGTCGTACCGGGTTCGCCGCCAGCTGGAAGACAACGAGGCGCGGTTTCGCACGCTCACCATGCTGTCCTCCGACTGGTACTGGGAGCAGGACGCGCAGCTGTGCTTCGTGACCCTGGAAGGCGAGGCCGCAAAGCGCACGCTGCCGGGGCCCCAGTGGCATGTCGGCAAGACCCGGCGGGAGGTGGCCACCGCAGACGGTGGCGAGGTGCTGGTGCCTGGGGGCGATGCGGTGGATTGGGCGCTGCACGAACATACCCTGCGCCAGCACCGCGAGTTTCGCGATTTCGAGTACCCGCGGCGCTCCACCGCGGGTGCGGTGGAGTGGGTCTCCGTGAGCGGATCGCCGGTGTTCGACGCGGACGGCACGTTCCTGGGCTACCGGGGCATCGGCAACAACATCACCGCGCGCAAGAACGCGGAGCGGGAGTTGCGCATCGCCGCCATCGCCTTCGAGTCGCAAGAGGGCATGCTGGTCACCGGTGCCGACACCGTGATCCTGCGCACCAACCGCGCCTTCACCAAGATCACCGGCTACGAAAGCGCCGATGCCGTGGGCCGGCGCGCCAGCTTTCTCGCGTCGGGACAGCACGACGAGGCCTTTTTTGCCGGCCTGCGCCGGACCCTGGACAGCGTGGGCGAGTGGAGCGGCGAAATCTGGAACCGCTGCAAGGACGGGCAGGTGAATCTGCACCAGATGGGCATCACGGCCGTCAAGGACGCCCAGGGGCGGCTCACGCACTACGTGGCCTCGCTGAGCGACATCACGCAGAAGGCCGCCGCTGCCAGGGAGATCGAGCACCTGGCCTTCTACGACCCGCTCACCCTGCTGCCCAACCGGCGCCTGATGATGGACCGGCTGCAGCAGGCCTTTGCCAGCAGCGCCCGCTCGGGCCAGTACGGTGCGCTGCTGTGCCTGGACCTGGACCACTTCAAGAACCTCAACGACACCCTGGGCCACGACATGGGCGACGTGCTGCTGCAGCAGGTGGCCCAGCGCCTGAAGTCCTGCGTGCGCGAGGGCGACACCGTGGCGCGCCTGGGCGGCGACGAGTTTCTGCTGCTGCTCAAGGGCATGAGCAGCGAGCCCACCGAGGCGGCCGAGCACACCCAGACGGTAGGGACCAAGGTGCTGGCCGCGCTGAACCAGCCCTACCAGCTGGCCCTGCACCATGTGCACAGCACGCCCAGCATCGGCTCCGTGCTGTTCACCGGGCAGAGCCAGTCGGTGGACGAGCTCATGAAGCGTGCCGACCTGGCCATGTACGCGGCCAAGACCGCCGGGCGCAACGCCGTGCGCTTCTTCGATCCGCGCATGCAGGCCGCCGTGACGGCCCGCGCCGCGATGGAGAACGACCTGCGCACCGCCCTGGCCGAGGAGCAGTTCCGCCTGTACTACCAGGTGCAGGTGGGGCAGGGCGGTCGGGCCGTCGGTGCCGAGGTGCTCATCCGCTGGCAGCACCCCGAGCGCGGCCTGGTCATGCCCGGCGAGTTCATTGCCCTGGCCGAAGAGACCGGGCAGATCCTGCCCATCGGCCTGTGGGTGCTTCGCACCGCCTGCCTGCAGCTGCGCCAGTGGCAGGACGACCCCGTGCGCCAGCACCTGCAGCTGGCCGTGAACGTGAGCGCGCGCCAGTTCCGCCAGGGTGACTTCGTGGACCAGGTGTTCGCCGTGCTCAGCGAAACCGGCGCCCGCGCCGACCGCCTCAAGCTGGAGCTGACCGAGAGCATGGCGCTGGACAACGTGCAGCACACCATCGCCCGGATGAACGCGCTGCGTGCGCTGGGCGTGGGCTTCTCGATGGACGACTTCGGCACCGGGCAGTCCTCGCTGTCCTACCTCACGCGGCTGCCGCTGGACCAGCTCAAGATCGACCAGAGCTTCGTGCGCAACATCGGCATCCAGCAAACCGATGCGCTCATCGTGCAGACCATCATCGGCATGGCGCAGAGCCTGGGCATCGACGTCATCGCCGAGGGCGTGGAGACCACGGCCCAGCGTGAGTTCCTGGCGCAGCACGGCTGCCAGCTGTGGCAGGGCTACCTGTTCAGCCGGCCGGTGCCGCTGGAGAATTTTGAGCAGTTGATGGACCAGCGCTACGGTGGCCGGGCGTAGCAGCCCTGGGGCGGGGACCTGGTAAAACTGGATACCAACCGCGATTGCAGCGCCTTCGGCACTGGCCCTGGAGCGCGTGGCACGAAAAATGCACATACCTCGTCTGGCCTGGCGGGCATTGGCCTCACCGGCCGCCAGGTTCCTGGAGCCCGCGCCCAACCCTGTTGGCGCGGCTTTACAGAGATGTTGAAAAATAGGCATTCACACCCCCCAAGACGCCCATGCCCCAAGCCCAGTCTGCAGTCTCCCACGCGCCCAGGCCCGCCAGAAAGGGCGGTCCGTGCATCGGCCGAGCACCCCTGTCGTGACGATTTCGCTGAAGTCCCACTTCCAGCCCATCTTCAGCCTGGCCCATCGCCGCGTCGTGGGCTACGAGGCCTTGCTGCGGGGCAGCACGCCAGACGGCACGGCCGTGCCACCGCCCGAGCTCTTTGCCCTCTGCCAGTCGGTGGAAGAAAAGAACGCGCTGGACGTGACCGCCTGCGAACTGCACGCGGGCAGCTTTGCGCGCTTTCCCCGGCAGGCGCACTGGCTGTTCTTGAACGTGGATGCCTCGATCTTTTCCCGCGGCAACGCGGTGTCTGCCTCGCAGCGCCTGCGCCAGGTGTGCCGCCAGTCCGGCCTGGCACCCCACCAGATCGTCGTCGAGATCCTGGAGACCGCGATCGATGACCACGTCGATCTCGAAGCGCAGGTGCGGGAGCTCAAGGCCCAGGGCTTCTTGTTGGCGCTGGACGACTTCGGTGCCGGCCATTCCAACTTCGACCGGGTGTTCACCCTGGCTCCCACCCTGGTCAAGCTCGACCGCAGCGTGGTCGTCAAGGCCGCACTCAGCCAGACCGTGCGGCGCGTGACCACCCAGATGGTCTCGCTGCTGCACGAATGCGGCGCGCTGGTCCTCATGGAAGGCATCGAGCGGCGCGAGGAGGCCGTCGTCGCGCTCGACTCCGACACCGACTTCGTGCAGGGCTACTTCTTCGGCCGGCCCGCCGCCCAGTTGCTGCCGCCCGCCTATACCTGCGCAGAGATCGAGGACACCTGGGCCCTGTGCGGCGACCGCTGGCACGAGCAGCGCCGCGAGTACCGCGACCGCCTGCAGCCCTATGTGCAGGCCATGCTCCATGCCTGCACCCGGATGCAGGCCGGCGCCTCGCTGGGCGAGGCCTGTGCCGCCTTTCTCGGGCTGCCCAATGCCGACGTCTGCTACCTGCTGGACGCCAGCGGCCACCAGGTGGGCGTCAACCTGTTCTCGCAGGGGCGCGGCCAGGTGCTGGCCGAGCGCGATGCCTTCGCCCCACTGCGCGACACCACGGGCGCCCGCTGGTCGCGCCGGCCGTACTTTCGGCGCGCCCTGGGCGACACCGGCGTGGTCCAGGTCACGCGCCCCTACCGCACCATGCAGAGCCTGAGCATGTGCATCACGCTGTCCGTGAGCATCGAGCGTGACGGGCAGCGCCTGATCATCTGCGGCGACATGGAGTGGACCCCGGTGGACGTGCGGCCGGATTTTTCGGATACGGTGTCGTAAGGGGCGGAACGCTCAGAAGGTATGAATGAATCCGGCGTGTCCGAGCAGGCCGCCATAACGCGTGCGATCTAGGCGCAAAGCGCAGCCATAGCTCGGGCTATGGCGAGCATTTGCAACGACGAGCGCGCGTGTTGTGGCGGGATGAGCGGGCATGGCGGGTTCGTTCACACCTTCTCAGGTCCCCATGTACCGCCCCGGCCGGTGGTTGATGGCCAGCACCAGGTTGAGCGCCACCGCGCCGGCAATCGACCACAGCACGCGCAGCGGCTCCATGGTGAACAGCGCCAGCAGCACGATGCAGCAGTCCACCGCCATCTGGATCTTACCCGCGCGCCAGCCATAGCGGTCCTGCAAGTACAGCGCGGCAATGCCCACGCCGCCCAGGCTGCAGCGGTGCCTGAACAGCACCAAAAAGCCCGTGCCCGTGATGGTGCCGCCCGCGATGGCCGCATACAGCGTCTGCAGCTGCGCGAACTCCAGGAAGTGCGACTGCAGCTCCGTCAGCGCCGACAGCAGCAGCACGGCGATGAAGGTCTTGACCGTGAACGCCCGCCCCAGCTTGCGCAACGCCAGCCAGTAGAACGGCAGGTTGAACACGAAGAACAGCTTGCCAAAGCCGATGCCCGTGGCGTAGTGCGCCAGAAACGCCAGCCCCGCCGTGCCGCCCGTGAGCAGCCCGGCACTGGTGAAGAAGGCCACGCCCACGGAGATCAGGAGCACGCCGGTGAAGATGGCTACAGCGTCTTCGGTGAGGGTGTGGGGGGCGGGTGGGGCAGCTTCGGGCAGGGCCGGGGACGGCGCGGCGGGGAGCGTGGCGGCTGCAGAAGGCTCGGAGCTGGTCATGGCGAGGGCACGAAGGTAAGGGGAGCCACTGGGCGGGGCATGGATTGGACCACGCAAGCCGCGTGCCGGGCTTGCCCTGGGTCAACCTGATGGTGCAAGAAGCCGCGTGGAAGAGCTCTCTTCTGCGGTTAGGATGGCGCCCACAAAAAGAGAGGGAATCATGACCATGAAGACAATTGCGCCGGTGCTGCTCGCTCTGGCGCTGGGTGGTTGCGGCACCACCGCTGTGCTGGAGCCGGGTTCGACCAAGACCATCGAACCAGATGAATCACTGATCGTGATGGGCGTGAACCCAGGCTACAGAGTGATGGTGGTCCCAGGCGAGATCGTTGGCGGCCAGTTCAAGCAAGGCGGCTTTGCAACCGCTGTCATCAATGGCGCAGCGACCGATGGCTACGTGGTTGCCAAGGCGCGTGCGGGCCAGGTGCTTGGCCTGACCAGTGTGACTGCACGGGACGAAGGCCTTTTTGGCCGGGCCTATACGGCCTGCGGGGGCGCTCGCGTACCGGTGTTTCATGTGCCCAAAGGGCAGATCTTGTACCTCGCGGACATCCGCTACGAGCCCAGTGGCGGGCGTTCGCTGAACATCCGCTATGAAGACCGCCTCGAAGCAGCTGCGGCGTTCGTACGCAAGCAGTACCCGCAGTTCCAGGGAAACCTGCAGCGCACGCGGGTGGAGGCCTTGCCCATGGCGGGTATTTGCCAGCCGAACATCATCTACATCCCCATCTACGTGGGGCGCTGAACCCCTGCGGCCCCGCAGGGGCCTGCGCCAGCCCCTTTCAGGGCGTCCCGGCGAGCAGCCGACTGGGCTGGCGCCAGCGGATGGTTCCCGGGCCATTCAGGACCGGAGTTCGGCTTTGGTCACCGTTCACATGTTCCAGTTCCGCTGACCGGACCACGCAGACGCTGCTGCAAAAGCCATGCAGATGGCCAAAGCGGTATGGATTGCCTTCATGTTTCCCTCATGTTCTTCGCCTTATTCTGCGGCCTGATTTCGCTGCGGTGATTCAACCCGCCCGCTTCACCACCGCCGCAATGTGCTCCACAAACAAGCGCACCGCCTCCGCCGTGTTGTCCTTGGCCCAGACCACCCCCACCGGCCCGAAGCGGATCGTCCGGTCCAGCGGCAGGATGCGCATGTTGCCCAGCGCCACCTGGTACTCGGCCATGGCCTCGGAGCACACGCCGATGTAGTCGCCCTGGTGCACCAGGGCCTGCAGGGTGGTGATGGCGGCGGTTTCCACCTTGGGCAGCAGCCAGGTGGCGCCGGCGTCGAGCAAGGCGGCGTCGAGTTGCGAGCGGGTGAGCGTGCCCTTGGGCGGCATGATCCAGTGGTCGTGGACCAGGTCGATCAGGCGGATGGGGGCCTGGGCGTCCCAGTGGCGGCTGGCGCGGCCCACCACCAGGCAGACGTTGTCATCGAACAGCTCGCGGTGCTCCAGCCCATCCTTGTAGGCGCGTGAGTCCAGGGAGCACACCGCTACGTCGAGCTGCTTGTTGTCGATGCCTTCGAGCAGCTGGGTCAGCGGGCTTTCGGACACGGTGACCGAGATGTAGGGGTACAGCGCCTGGAACTCCACCAGCGCCTGCGGTATGGCGCGCGCCACGCCGGCCCATACGCTGCCGATGTGCAGGCGCGCGGTGCGGCCCTCGGCCAGGGCGCCCAGTTCGGCCTGGGTGCGCGAGATGTCGCCCAGCACGCTGATGGCCAGGCGCTTCATGATGATGCCGGCCGGCGTGAGCTGGATGCGCCGCCCGCGCGTGACCAGTTGCGTGCCCACCAGCTCCTCCAGGTCGGCCAGCCAGTGCGACATGGCCGACTGCGTCATGTGCATGCGCGCGGCGGCCTCGGTGAGGGTACCGGCATCGTCCAGCACCATGAACGATTCCAGATGCTTCACCTTGAGCCGGCGGGCCCATGCCACTTGGTCGTACGTAGTCATGAGTGAATGCTAATGGATCCATCGCGCGAATTCACTGGTCGCCGGCGCGCCTGCGCCGAATAATTGCCGCTATGCCTGCAGCGCTTTCTTTCATGCTGCTGCCACCTTCAAGCCCCGCACCCCGGAGATTGCCGATATGAAGAAACCTTTCTGCTTTGCCGCCGCCGCCAAGGCCATGGCGTTCACCCTGTCGCTGGGCGCCGCCCTGGCCGCACCCGCCTTGGCGCAGGACGCAGCCAACTACCCCAGCCGCCCGATCCGCCTGGTCGTCTCGCAGCAGGCGGGCGGCAGCTCCGACACCGTGGCGCGGCTGTGGGCCGAGCATGCGGGCAGGGCCATCAACGCCACCATCACGGTGGAAAACAAGCCTGGTGCCGGCGGCATCATTGCCGCGCAGCAGGTGCTGGGCCAGCCGGCCGATGGCTACACGCTGATGTTCGGCGGCGTCTCGCAGATGGTGCTCAACAAGTTCGTCTACAAGCCGCTGCCGTACGACCCCGAGAAGGACTTCGTGGGCGTGGGCATGCTCAGCACCGTGCCCTTCATCCTGGTGGCCAACCCGGCCACGGGCTTCAAGTCGCTCGACGATCTGGTGAAGTACGCCAAGGCCAACCCCGACAAGCTCAACTTCTCGTCCTCGGGCCTGGGCAATTCGACCCAGCTGGCGGTGGAGCTGCTGCAGAAGAAGCTCGGTATCAGCATGACCCACGTGCCCTTCAAGGGCGAGCCCGACGGGCTCATGGCCACCATCGGCGGCCAGACCCAGGTGATGGCGCCGGTGGGCGGCTCGGCGCTGCCGCACATCAAGAACGGCAAGATCGTGCCCCTGGTGGTGCTGGCCCCCTCGCGCCTGCCCGAGCTGCCCGACGTGCCCGCGGCCAACGAGCTGGGCGTGAAGGACTTCGACACCATGGGCTGGAGCGGCATCGTCGCCAAGGCGGGCACGCCCGCCGCCATCATCGCCAGGCTGCACGAGGGCACGCGCGCCTTCCATGCCAGCGCCGAGGTGCAGGCCAAGCTCAAGGGAATGAACGCCATCCCGATGGCCGGCCCTGCCAGCCAGCTGATGGAGGTGACGCGCCGCGACACCAAGGCCTGGGGCCCGACGCTGGAAGCCCTCAATCTGAATCCCAAGTGAGCTTGCGTCCGCCTTGATTCCATGCGCCCGCTGCCCCCGATAGCTGGCGCATTGCGTGTCCATTTCCATTCCTATCGAGTCTCCCATGAAAAAACAAGCAATGGTGTCCTGCCCGCAGCCCGAAGCGGCGGAATCCGGCATCGAGATCCTGCGCGCGGGCGGCAACGCGGTGGATGCGGCCGTGGCCATCGCGCTCTCGCAGACGGTGGTGGACCCGCTGATGTGCGGCATCGCGGGCTTCGGCACGGCGGCGGTGTTCCTGCCGGGCAAGGCGGGTAAGGAGGCGCATGAGTACTTCGACTTCCACGCCCCCGCGCCGCTGGCTGCGCGCGAGGACATGTGGGCTGATCTGCTCGAAGGCGAAACCAAGGACGGTTTCGGCTTCATCCTCAAGGGCCGCGTCAACGACATCGGCGCGCAGTCCATCGGCACGCCGGCCACGCTCAAGGGCCTGGCGGCCATGCACGCCGCACACGGCCGCCTGCCGTGGAAGGAAGTGATGGCACCCGCCATCGCCTGGGCGCGCGATGGCTACTTCGTTCGCCCCGGCATGTACTCCTTCTGGATCGACCAGACCCTGGCCGGCCGCGCCAGCAACATGGACCGCCTGCACTACAGCGACGAAGGCCGCGCCCTGTACTGCCGCCCCGATGGCAGCGCCAAGCCCATCGGCACGCCCATCGTGAACGAGAACTTCGCCCAGGTGCTGGCCCAGGTGGCAGACGAGGGCATTGCCCCGTTCTACGAGGGCGAGCTGGCCCGCCGCATGGTGGAGCACGTGCAGTCGCTGGGCGGCCTGCTCTCCATGGACGACCTGAAGAGCTACCAGGTGCGCCGCACGGAGCCCCTGGTGGGCCGCTACCGCGACCGCGTGGTCGCCACCAACCAGCCACCAGGCGGCGGCGCCATGCTGCTGCAGATGCTCGCCATCCTCGAAGAGTTCACCCTCGGTGGCATTGAACACAACAGCCCCGAGTACCTGCGCATCCTGAGCGAGGTGATGAAGAAGGCCACCACCGACAAGGACCGCCATATCGGCGACCCCGCTTTCGTCGAGGTGCCGCTGGAGCAACTGCTGTCCAGGGACAACGCGGCGCGCGTGGCGGCCGACATCCGCGCCGGCAAGCGCCACAGCGTGGAGCGCGTGAACCTGGGCGCGCCCGTGCCCAAGGACACCACCCACATCAGCGTGGTCGACGGCGAGGGCGGCTGCGTCTCCATGACGCATTCGCTGGCCATGCCCTCGGGCGTGATCACGCCGGGCATGGGCTTCTTCTACAACGGCTGCATGGGTGTGTTCGACCCGCGGCCGGGCCGGGCCGGCAGCATCCAGCCGGGCAAGAGCCGCTTTACTTCGTCGTGCCCGAGCATCGTCTTCAAGGACGGCAAGCCCGAGATCGTGCTCGGCGCCCCCGGGGGCACGCAGATCGCCATGGGTGTCCTGCAGGTGCTGCTCAACCTCATCGACCACGGCATGGGCATGCAGGAGGCCGTGTCGGCCCCGCGTTTTTCGTCCACCAGCAACACCATCGACGTCTGCAACCGCATCCCCCGCTACGTGGCGCGCGCGCTGCAGGCCCAGGGCTACGAGGTGCTGCGCAACCCATACAACTACACCATCGGCTGGGTGCACGGCGTGCAGATCGGCGCTGACGGCACGCTGCACGGCGGTGCCGACCCGGGGCGCGATGGGGTGGTGTACAGCACGGCGGTGGCCTGAGGCCGGTAGCCTGCGGGAGGCCGGCTACAGCAACTGGTCCAGCCGTATCGGCAATTCGCGCACCCGCTTGCCGCAGGCGTTGTAGACGGCGTTGGCCACCGCAGCGCCCACGCCGGTGATGCCGATCTCCCCGACGCCGTGCGCGCCCATGGGCGTGTGCGGGTCGGGGATGTCGGTCCACATCACGTCGATGTCGGGCACGTCCATGTGCACCGGCACGTGGTAGTCCGAGAGGCTGGGGTTCATGATGCGCCCGCTGCGCTCGTCGAACTGGGTCTCCTCGGTCAGCGCCAGGCCCAGCCCCATCACGATGCCGCCGCGGAACTGGCTGGCCGCGAGCTTGGCGTTGATGATGCGCCCGCAATCGAAGGAGCCCAGGAACCGGCTCACGCGCGGCTCGCCGGTCACGGTGTTCACGCGCACCTCGCAGAACATGGCGCCGTACGAGTGCATGGACCAGTGCATCATCTCCAGCGGCTGGGGCGCCTTGGCCTCGGCGACCAGTTCCTGCTTGCCAGCCTGCTCCAGCAGCGCCGCGTAGGTCTGCGCGCGCTGCGGCTCGCCCCGCTTGAAAAGACCGCCGTTCGCGCAGCCCAGCTCGTCGGCCTTGAGGCCGGCCAGCGGCGAGGTCTTGTCGATCAGCTTGACCAACTCGGCCTTGAGCTCCTCGCAGGCCAGCATCACCGCCTTGCCGATGGAAGCGGTCTGCTGCGAGCCGCCGGCCAGCACCAGGCCCGGCAGCGATGAATCGCCATAGACGAACTCCACCCGCTTGAGCGGCAGGCCCAGCCGCTCGGCGGTGATCTGCGTCTGCACCGTGGCCGTGCCCATGCCCATCTCGTGGGCGGCGACCTCCACCTGGGCGCGCCCGTCGGCCGTAAGGGTGACGCGCGCCGCGCCGCCCGGCATGCGGTAGTAGGGGTAGGTGGCGGTGGCGCAGCCCATGCCGACCAGCCACTCGCCCTCGCGCCGCGCCGCGGGCACCGCCTTGCGATGGTGCCAGCCAAAGCGCTCCGCGCCCGCTTGGTAGGCCTGCACCAGGTTGCGTGACGAAAACGGCACGCCGGTGGTGGGGTCCTTCTCGGGCTCGTTGCGCAGGCGCAGCGCGATGGGGTCCATGCCCATCGTGGCCGCCAGCTCGTCGATGGCCGATTCGAGGCCGAAAGTGCCCACGGATTCGCCCGGCGCGCGCATGAAGGTGTTGGCCAGCATGTCGAGCCTGGCCACCTCCACCCGCAGCTTGAAGGCTTGCGCGCCGTAAACGCCGCGTGCGGGCAGGATGAAAGGCTCCGGCATGTTGTTGTGCGCCGTCATGGCCACCACGCCGGTGTGGATCAGCGCGTCGAAGCGGCCATCCTTCTGTGCGCCGATGGCCACGCGCTGTTCGGTGTTGGTGCGCCCACCCACCACACGGTACACGCCCTCGCGCGACAGCATGGTGCGCACCGGCCGGCCCGCCAGGCGCGACGCCGCTGCCGCCAGGATCTGGTGGCGCCACAGCGTCTTGCCGCCGAAGCCCCCACCCACGAAGGGCGAGGTCAGGTGCACCTGTTTTTCCTCGATACCGAAGACCTGTGCCAGCGTCCAGGCCGCGTGCACCACGCCCTGCGAGGCATCGTTCACATAGAGCTCGTCGTCCTTCCACATCACCGTGGCGGCATGCAGCTCGATGGCGTTGTGGTTGTAGCGCGGCGTGCGGTACGTGGAGTCCACCTGGTGCGGCGCGGCCTTGAGGGCCGCCTCGGCATCGCCCACCAGTGTTTCCAGGGGCTCGCCCTGGAACACGCCGACCTCGGTGCCCTGGGCCTTGGCGGCCTCGAAGGCGGTGGTTGCCGGCTCCGCGTCGTAGCGGGCGACGATGAGCGAGCTGGCGTGGTCTGCCTGCTCCTGCGAATCTGCCAGCACCAGCGCAATGGGCTGGCCGTTCCAGTGCACCTGGTCGTCCTGCATCACCGGCAGGTCGTCGCCGCCTGCGGCCTTGCTGCTGGACATGAACATCGGCGGCGCATTCATCGGGGGCGCGTTGTGGTGCGTCATGACCAGCGCCACGCCCGGCACGGCCTGGGCGGCCTGGGTGTCCAGCGTGACGATACGGCCCCGGGCGATGGTGCTGTACACCAGGGCCGAGTACAGCATGCCATCCAGGGGGAATTCCGCCGCGAAGCGTGCCTGGCCGCGCACCTTGAGGGGGCCATCCACCCGCGATACCGGGGCGCCGATGGCGCCGCGCTGCGCAATCAGCGGGTCGGGGCTGCCACCGGGCATCCAGGCATCGGGCGCCACCTCGATGGCCTTCTTCATCACCGCCTGTGCGGCATCCTTGAGCATGTTCATCGTGCTGCCTCCACCAGTTCCTGCAGCACCGCGGACAGGGTGCGCCGTGCCAGATCGATCTTGAATGCGTTGCCGCTCAGGGGGTGCGCGTCTGCCAACTCGGCGTCGGCTGCCGCGAGAAAGTTGGCAGGCGTTGCTGCCTTGCCCACCAATGCGGCTTCGGCCTTGTGCGCGCGCCAGGGCTTGTGGGCCACGCCGCCCAGGGCCAGTCGCACCTGCTTGACCACGTCGCCCTCCACCTGCAGCGCAGCGGCTACCGAGACCAGCGCAAAGGCATAGCTCGAGCGGTCGCGCACCTTGCGGTAGGTGGAATGCATGGCCAGGGGCAGGGCAGGCAGCTCCAGCGCGGTGATCAGCTCGCCCGGGCGCAGCTGGGTCTCGATCTCGGGATGTTCGCCGGGCAGCCGGTGCAGGTCTGCCAGCGGCAGGCTGCGCTGGCCCTGCGCATCGCGCAGGTGCACGACAGCGTCCAGCGCCGCCAGCGCCACGCACATGTCCGAGGGGTGCGTGGCCACGCACGATGGCGAGGCCCCCAGGATGGCGTGCATGCGGTTGAAGCCCTCCAGGGCGTCGCAGCCCTGGCCCGGCTGGCGCTTGTTGCAGCGCGAGCCGGCATCATCGTAGAAGTAGGCGCAGCGCGTGCGCTGCAGCATGTTGCCGCCCACCGTGGCCATGTTGCGCACCTGTGCGGAGGCACCGGCCAGGATGGCGCGCGACAGTACGGGCCAGCGCTCGCGCACGGCCGGGTGCGCTGCCAGCGCGGTGTTGCGCACCGCGGCACCGATCAGCAGCCCACCATCCGGCGTGGCTTCAATGGTGCCGGGCAGCCGGCTCACGTCGACCAGGCGCTCGGGCTGCTCCAGTGTCTCGCGCATCAGGTCCACCAGGTTGGTGCCGCCGCCCAGGTATTTGGCCTGGGGCAGGCTGCCCCACTCGATGGCATGGGCGGTGCTTTCGGCGCGGGTGAAGGTGAAGGGGGTCATGGCGATACCTCCACCTCTTCGTTGCGAATGGCGTGGGGCGTGCTCGCCTCGATGGCTTCCACGATGCCGTTGTAGGCACCGCAGCGGCACAGGTTGCCGCTCATGCGCTCGCGCAGCTCCTCGCGCGTGAAGTGCACCATGCCCACCGCAAGATCGCGCGTGACGTGGCTTGGGATGCCGCGCTGGCATTCATCGACCATGCCCACGGCCGAGCAGATCTGCCCGGGCGTGCAGTAGCCGCACTGAAAGCCATCGTGGTCGATGAAGGCCTGCTGCACCGGGTGCAGCCCGGCCGGGGAGCCCAACCCCTCGATGGTGGTCACGGTGCGGTCCTCGCACTGCACGGCCAGCGACAGGCACGAGAGCACGCGCTCCCCGTCCAACAGCACGGTGCAGGCGCCGCAGGCGCCCTGGTCGCAGCCCTTCTTGGCGCCGGTGAGGTGCAGGTGCTCGCGCAAAAAATCGAGCAGTGATACCCGCGGGTCCGCAGGTGGCTGCACGGCGGTGCCGTTGATGGCGATGGGCATGGTTGTTTCTCCTCGAATGGGTGCGGAAGATTCCACGTGGATTTGCCTGCGGCGCGTGGGGCGCCGCTGCGCATGGCCGTTGGCAGGTAGGTGGGTCAGGCCATGCTACGGGCCCCCTGCAGCTCAGGCTGTAGGACTGCCAGCCGCTGCATGCCGATGGCCAGGCGCCGTCGGGGGCCGCTTGTTAGCGAGTAACCGCGTCTTCTCCTACAAGCGGGGCAGCGCGTGGCTGACTTGGTGGCCCCTGCCCGGCGCTGACAGTGGTACGCATGCATCCGCCCACCGCCAGCCCGCCCGGCACGCCAGACCCCAAACTTCCCGAGCCCATCCCCCCATATGGCCAACCGGCTGGCGGCTGGGGCTCGCTCAAGGCCGTCACCGTGAGCTTGGTGCGCGAGGGCGCCATGCTGCGCACCGCCAACGCCCTGCGCCAGCAGAACAAGCCCGGCGGCTTTGCCTGCGTGAGCTGCGCCTGGGCCAAGCCCGGCAAGCCGCACCTGGCCGAGTTCTGCGAGAACGGCGCCAAGGCCACCGCCTGGGAGCTGACCGACAAGCGCGCGGGTGCAGACTTTTTCGCCAGGCACACGGTGGCCGAGCTGCGCGGCTGGAGCGACCACGATCTGGAAGCACAGGGCCGCCTGGTGGACCCGCTGCGCTACGACGCCGCCAGCGATCGCTATGTGCCCACCACCTGGGATGAGGCCTTCGCCGGCATCGGCCGCACGCTGCAGGCGCTGCGGGCCGAAGATCCCCAATCGGCGGTGTTCTATGCGTCTGGACGCGCCTCGCTGGAAACCAGCTATATGTACCAGCTGCTGGCACGGCTGTACGGCAACAACAACCTGCCCGACAGCTCCAACATGTGCCACGAGAGCACCTCGGTGGCGCTGCCCGAGGCCATCGGCGTGCCTGTGGGAACGGTGCGGCTCGACGACTTCGAGCAGGCCGACGCGATCTTCTTCTTTGGCCAGAACGTGGGCGTGAACAGCCCGCGCATGCTGCACCAGCTGCAGGAGGCGCGCCAGCGCGGCATCCCGGTGGTCACCTTCAACCCCATGAAGGAGGTGGGGCTGGTGCACTTCGCCAACCCCCAGTCCCCGCGCGAGATGCTGAGCACGGCCGAGACGGTGATCAGCACCCAGTACCTGCAGGTGCGCAACGGCGGCGACATCGCGGCCATCGGCGGCATGTGCAAGTGGCTGATCGAAGCCGACGATGCCGCCCGCATGGCCGGCGCGCCGCGCGTGCTGGACGTGGATTTCATCGCCCGCCACACCCAGGGCCTGGAGGCCTTTGCCCCGGCCATGCGAAGCCTGTCGTGGGACGACATCGAGCGCGAAAGCGGCCTGACCCGGGCCGCGCTGGAGCAGGCGGCGCGCACCTATGCCAACGCCCGCGCCGTGATCGGCATCTACGGCATGGGCCTCACCCAGCACCGCGAGGGCGTGGCCAACGTGCAGATGGTGAGCAACCTGCTGCTGCTGCGCGGCAACATCGGCAAGCCCGGGGCCGGCATCTGCCCGGTGCGCGGGCATTCCAACGTGCAGGGCCAGCGCACCGTGGGCATCACCGAAAAGCCGGACCTGGCGCCGCTCGACCAACTGGCGCAGCTCTACCACTTCGAGCCGCCGCGCGAGAAGGGCCGCAATACCGTGGCTACCTGTGAGGGCGTACTCGATGGCTCGGTGCGTGCCTTCATCGGCCTGGGCGGCAACTTTGTGCGCGCCGCGCCCGATACGCGCCGCCTCGAAGACGCCTGGCGCGGCATGCAGCTCACGGTGCATGTGGCCACGCGGCTGAACTACACGCATGTGCTGCCCGGCCGCCAAGCCTGGCTGCTGCCCTGCCTGGGCCGCATCGAGGTGGATGCGCAGGCCACCGGCCCACAGGTGGTGTCGGTGGAAGAT
Organism: Pseudomonadota bacterium; assembly: GCA_040387235.1. Classification (GTDB taxonomy): domain Bacteria; phylum Pseudomonadota; class Gammaproteobacteria; order Burkholderiales; family Burkholderiaceae_C; genus Acidovorax. The sequence goes on along the minus strand of JAZKEE010000020.1, from coordinate 4,156 downwards.
TCGACCGGGTGCTTCCACGCCTCGCACGGCGTGGCCGAGCCAGCGGCCAGCAGCCTGCGCTCCGAGGCGGCCATCGTCGCCGGCATCGCCCAGGCCACACTGGCCCCCAACCCCCATGTGCCCTGGGAGCGTTGGGTGGGCGACTATGCGCTGGTGCGCGATGCCATCGAGGCCACCTGGCCCGAGGTGTTCGCGGGCTTCAACCAGGGCCTGCATGCGCCTGGCGGCATGCCCCGGCCCAACCCGGCGCGCGAGCGGGTGTGGAAGACCCAAAGCGGCAAGGCCTGCTTCATGCTGCCGCCGCCCATCGCCGCGGCCGAACCCGACCCCAGCGTGTTGCGCCTGATGACGGTGCGCAGCGACGACCAGTTCAACACCACCGTCTACAGCCTGGACGACCGCTTTCGCAACGTCTGGGGCAGCCGCATGGTGCTGCTGATGCACCCCGAGGACATGGCCGAGCGCGGCCTGGCCGAAGGCGCACCGGTCCTGGCCACCACTGTAATGGGCCCGGACGAAGACGACGGCCACACCCGACAGCTGGCCGGCCTGCGCGCACTGCCGTATGACCTGCCGCGCGGCTCGGTGGCGGGCTACTTCCCCGAATGCAACCCGCTGGTGGCCTTGTCGCACCACGCGAAGAAGAGCCACGTGCCCGCTGGCAAGTGCATCCCCATCCGGGTCACGCTGGCCGATGCGGGCACCGTTGGCCAGACATAACCACCCACGAAAGCCCCCACCCATGTCCACCCCCACGCTTCCCACGCCCCTGGCTTACACGCCCGACTGCGAGTTCCAGGAGGAAGATGAAGCGCAGACCACCGCCGAGCTGGTAGAGACGCTGCGCAACATCAGCGAGAAGGTGGCGGCCGACGAGGGCCGGGCCTTTCGCAGCGTGCATGCCAAGAGCCACGGCATCCTGCACGGCACCATCGACATCCCCGCGCTGCCGCCCGTGCTGGCCCAGGGCCTGTTCGCCACACCACGCAGCCACCCGGTGGTGATGCGCCTGTCGAGCACGCCCGGCGATCTGCTGGACGATGCGGTATCGACCCCGCGCGGCCTGGCCCTCAAGGTGCTGGAGGTCGACGGCACGCCGCTCGACCCGGTCGACGGTGCACGCAGCCAGGATTTTCTGATGGTCAACGGCCCGGTGTTCAGCGCGCCCACGGCGCGCAAGTTCCTCAAAAGCCTGAAGCTACTGGCCGCCACCACCGACAAGGCGCCCGCCGCCAAAGCGCTGCTGTCTGCCGCGCTGCGCGGGCTGGAAGCCGTGGTGGAGAAGGCCGGTGGCGAGAGCGCCACACTCAAGGCCCTGGGCGGGCACCCGGCGACGCATCCGCTGGGCGAGAGCTATTTCACCCAGGTGCCGGTGCTGTACGGGCCGTACATGGCCAAGCTGTCGCTGGTGCCCGTGTCGCCCGAACTGGTGGCCCTGCATGGCGCGCCGCTGGACCTGTCGGACAAGCCGCTCGCCCTGCGCGAGGCCGTGTCCGCCCACTTTGCCCAGGCCGGGGGCGTGTGGGAGCTCAAGGCCCAGCTGTGTACAGACCTCACGAAGATGCCCATCGAAGATGCCTCGGTGCAGTGGCCCGAGGATCTGTCCCCATTTGTGACGGTAGCGCGCATCACGGTGCCGGCGCAGGCGTCGTGGGACGAGGGCCAGTCACCCGCCGAGGACAACGCCCTGTCGTTCAGCCCCTGGCACGGCCTGGCGGAGCACCGGCCGCTGGGCTCCATCATGCGTGTGCGCCGCCGCGCCTATGCCATGGCATCGCAGTTCCGCCACACCTACAACGCGGCCGCGGCCGACCCTGAATCGGCCCAGAAGTTCGGCGTGGCGGCAGCGCCGCTGCCATGAAGCCGGGGCTATTTCATCTGCGCGAGGTAGGCGGCGATGTGGCGCGCGTCGGCCGGGCTCACGCCCATGGCCGGCATCGCGGTACCGGGCTTCACCGCCTGGGGTTCGCGCAGCCAGCGTTCCAGGTTCTCTGTGGTGTGCGGCAGCACGCCCGCGATGTTGCTGCGCAATGCAAAGCCCGCGAGCGAGGGGCCCACATGGGTCTCGGGCCCGGTCACGCCAGGGATCATGTGGCAGGCGTTGCAGGCATGCTGGTACAGGGCCTGGCGGCCCAGCACGGCATTGCCCGTGGCGGGCGGCGCAGCGGCCATGCGCGCCGCGCCGCAGGTGGCGATGCTGCCCGCGCTGCGCGCGGTGTCCACCTGCTCCAGCGTGATGGCCTTGAACGCCGCCACGTCCAGGTCGGGCAGGCGCTGCAGGAAGGCCACGGTGGACCACAGCTCTTCGTCGTCCAGCCGGTGCTCCCAGGCGGGCATGCCGCTCATGCGGATGCCGTGCCGGGTCAGCCAGTACATCTCCTTGGTGCTCCAGCGCCGCGCAGCGTCGACCAGCGGGCCGGGCAGGGGCTGCATGCTCTTGCCGATGTCGCCCTGCGCCACGCCGGGGCCGCCATGGCATTGCAGGCACTGGTCGCGGTAGCAGCCTGCGCCGCGCAGCACCATGGTCTCGTTGAAGGGGGGCGGTTCGCCCACGCTGCTGCGCGCGCGCAGCTTCACCGATTGGTGCATGGCGGTCTCAAGCAGCTGGTACACGGGTTTGAAGTGCTGCTCGCTCGCGGCCACGTTGTACAGGCCCAGGTAGACCGTGGCGAAGCCGGCTGCTGCCGCCAGCACGGCCACGGCGAGCAGCGTGGCGAAGAGGGTGGCGTAGACGGTCCTTCGGTGGGGCATCGGTTCATTATGTGGGCCTGCCGTGCGGCGGGATGTAGGACGCGGGGATGCACTCCATGAGGCGCTTGATCGGATCCCTGGCCTGTGCGATGGCATGGCCCGTGGCGGCCTGGGGCGCTGATGCGCCGTCCACCGGCCAGGCCCTGGGCGATGCGCGGCGGGGCGCCCTGCTGATCGCGCAGTACCAGTGCGGCGCCTGCCATGCCATCCCGGGCATTGCCAGCGCGCGCGGCACCGAGGGGCCGGCGCTCGCGGCCTATGGCCTGCGCAGCTACATCGCCGGCCGCGTGCCCAACCGCCCCGATTTGCTGGCGCGCTGGATCGCGCAGCCATCGGCCCTGGTGCCATCGACCACCATGCCCGACATGGGCGTGCCCATGCAGGATGCGCGAGACATGGCGGCCTGGTTCACCGAGCAGCGTTGAGGCGCACCGGTCCATGTCCTCTGCCGCTTCCCCTCTGGTCCCGGTGCTTTCGCCTGCTGGCCCGGCCGCACAGGCCATCGCCGAGGTCAGCTGGGTGCTGATCACCGGTTCCACGCTGCTGTTCGTGGGCACCATGGCGCTGCTGGCCTGGGCGCTGTTTCGCAAGAAACAGGTCGGGGGCGAGGTGAGCAGCGGGTGGTGGCTGGCGGGCGGCGGGCTGGTGCTGCCGCTGGTGGTGCTGACGGCCTTGTTCTTCTACAGCATGCACCGGGCACCGCCCTGGAAGGCCGTGCCCCCGGCGGATGCACTGGTCGTCTCCGTCACGGGCCGCATGTGGTGGTGGGAGATCCGCTACCGCGACCCGGTGAGTGGGGCGACCATCGCCACCGCCAACGAGTTGCGCATGCCCGTGGGCCAGCCGGTGTACCTGGGATTGTCGAGCCTGGAGGTGATCCACAGCCTGTGGATCCCCGAGCTCGGGGGCAAGATGGACATGGTGCCGGGGCGGGTGAACCATTTGTTGCTGCAGGCGTCGCGGGCGGGGGTGTACCGGGGGCAGTGTGCGGAGTTTTGTGGCGAGGCGCATGCGCGGATGGCCTTGCATGCGGTGGCGATGGAGGCTGGGGATTTCGATGCCTGGCTGGCGGAGCAGGCCAGGCCCGCGGTGGTTTCGTCGTCTGCTGTGTCGCTGCAGGCAGGCAGGGCGGTTTTTGAGAGACAGAAATGTGCCGTGTGCCATACGGTGCGGGGGGTGGCTGAAGGCTCGAAGTTGGGGCCGGATCTTACGCATGTGGGGAGCCGGTTGTTCATTGCTTCGGGGACCTTGAAGAATGGGCCTTTGGAGATGAAGCGGTGGCTTGCGCAGGTGCATGAGGTCAAGCCGGGGGCGCGGATGCCTTCCTATGCGCGGTTGTCGGAAGGGGATCTGGATGCGTTGGCGCAGTGGTTGGGGGCGTTGAAATGATGTGGTTGTTGGATGG